>JBDLIN010000138.1:0-10043 GCA_039714835.1 Bacteroidota bacterium
AGAAAAACATTCTGATATACTGGCATAAAATTTTCGCATATATCTATTGGATTTCATCTAGAGAATCATTCGGAGAGGATATGAAGACAACAACAATTGCCTTTATAGTATTAATTTCTTCATTTTATATTCACTCAACTTCATATAGTCAGCAACAAAAGAATATTACCGATGATATTATTAAGAAAGAATTATCGGTAAATATTGCCGACAATTCTGATTTAAAATTACTTGCTGCAGAATTTCGTAAAACCCCTTATTTAATATTCCCTGGTAGTAATATCCAGATGCAAGTACAATGGCAGCTAACATCAACAAGCTCATGTACAATAGAGTGGGGAGCCGATAAATCATATACTTTAGGAAGCGTACAGACTGATGAATATGGGGATGATCATCAACATATATTTACAATTACTGATTTGACACCTGCTTCAAAATACTATTATCGTGTTACGAGTAATATAATAACTTATTCTGATTCATTTTATACAGCCCCTGAAGAGAATGCAACAGATATTAAATTTATGGCTTATGGCGATACGCGAACATATCCAGCTGATCATGACCAAGTGGCATCAGCTATTTTGTCAACATATGCTGAAGATGAGAGCTTTCAATCATTTTTGTTAGTAGTAGGTGATCTTGTTGATAATGGGAACTATGAATCGCATTGGGATGATCAGTTTTTTAATTCGTCATATACAAATATTCAAAAAATGTTATCCTCGCTTCCATATCAATCATGTATGGGTAATCATGAAGGTAATGGTGTCCTTTTTAAGAAGTATTTTCCTTATCCTTTTGTGAATAACCGTTATTGGTCTTTTGACTACGGTCCTGCCCATTTTGTTGTGGTAGATCAATACACAAGCTATAGCCCAGGTTCCACACAATTAGAATGGATTGAGAATGATCTTGCTTCTACAACTAAATACTGGAAATTTATTTATCTTCATGAGCCGGGATGGTCGGCTGATGGTGGTCATAGCAACGAAATTCCTGTTCAGGATTATATTCAACCATTATGTGAAGAATATAATGTCTCAATTTTATTTGGTGGGCACAATCACTATTATGCCAGAGCCGTAGTAAATAATGTGCAGCATATAACCACAGGGGGAGGAGGAGCTCCTTTACGCTCGCCTGATCCATCTTATCCGAATATTGTTAAAGCAGCTCAAGCATATCACTTTTGCAAAATTGATATTCATAATGAGATTCTAAAATTTGAAGCAGTGACGCCAACAGGTACCATTATTGACTCTTTTACTATATCAACCCCTGTACCAGTTGAACTAACTTCTTTTACAGCTATTTTATCAAATAATCAAGTTCATTTGATTTGGGAAACAGCAACAGAAATAAATAATTATGGATTCAATATTGAGAAATGTATTGATGGTAAAAATTGGAAGAAGATCGGATTTGTTGAAGGACATGGGAACAGTAATTCGCCAAAATCATATTCATTTATAGATAAGGAAATAATATCAGCTAAAGTTCAGTATAGATTAAAACAAATAGATACCGATGGTAGTTTTGAATACTCAAACGTTATTGATGTTAATAGTAGTTCATTAAAAGCATATACGATTTCGCAAAACTACCCCAACCCATTCAATCCATCTACAAAAATAAATTACTCAATACAAAAGCAAACTCATGTTTCACTCAAAGTATTTGATGTCTTAGGTAGAGAAGTAGCAACACTAGTCAATAAAGAACAACCTGCTGGAAATTATGAAGTAGTTTTTGATGCCTCGTCCGTCAGCCGACGGATGACGAGTGGTGTTTACTTTTACAGGATAACAGCAGGTAATTTCGTTGATACGAAGAAAATGATATTATTACGATAAAATAAAAAAGGTGAGAAGTCCAGCCAAGCCTTCTCACCTATCTATACAGTATAAGAGTAGGGTTCTGATTAAAAGGTACAGAATCTATTAGGGTTTTGTTGTGATGAGGGTCACACTCAAATCATTTATTTTTCGTAAAAAAAATTTCAAAGTTGACATTTAAAGACATCGTGTCTATATTTAAAAAAGTTTTAAATATTAAGAATTAAAATATTTAAGATTAAAACAACAAACCAACCAAAGGAGGCATTATGAAACACAAAATTTCTACAGTTACATTTTTAACAATATTCCTTTTATCATCAGTCACATTTGCGCAAGGTGTTTACTTTGGCGGAGGTGTTGGTAATACTTTTTTCAATACTGAGGTAAACACTGCATGGGATGAAATAAAAGATATTAGCGATAACGCAACGGCATGGAAAGCTTTTATCGGATTATCACTTAACGATTTTTTAAATGTTGAAGGGGGCTACAGAAGTTTTGGTACAGTAAAGGCTAGAATAATCGATAAGGATTATAACAGTAAAACTACAGGCTGGGATATAGAAGCATTAGGACGAATACAGATCGCAATTGTAGATATATTTGGTAAGGCAGGTGTAATGTTCTGGTCAAGAGATAATGATTTCCGGGGTGATACTTCAGGTTCTGATTTCTTTTACGGACTTGGTGCTGGTGTACATCTTGGTCCATTTGGTATTAGAGCTGAGTGGGAGTCAGTTGCAATTAGTGGTCCGGAAAATTTATCTATGGTCAGTTTAAGCGGTACGTTTGGATTTTAGTATAAGATAGAATTCAAAATGACATTAGCCAATATTTAAGATATACATACATATTGAAAGTAAAAATAAAAAGTGAGGTCTAAAATGACGGCCTCACTTTATACTCACCTAAACTTAAAGCATTTCAACAATTAAAGATAATATTAAATTCAATTCAAAATTAATGTTCTAGACAGTCAAAAAATGGTAATGAGCCTGTGCAAGTTGAATCTATGGTAGCATAAATCAGCTAAAAACAATGCAACTTATTAATTACTTGATTATTTTAAGCATCAAAAATTTTATGAACAGCAATTAAAGTTTTGTTCTATTTGTCCAGAACATTTTGAAAAGTAATAGTCTAATAATATTTGAATAATATATAACCTTACTAATAAAATAGGAGAAATATTAATGCCAAACGAAGAAGTGCTCGGAAGAGTGAAGAAAGTTATTGCTGAAGTACTTAAAACGGATGCATCATCAATTAATGATGACGCTAATTTTATATTTGATCTTGGTGCAGATTCAATGCAAAGTATAACTTTAATTGCAGGATTTGAAGAAGAATTTGATATTGAAATGGAAGAGGATAAAGCGCTTGAAGTTCAGACAGTGAGTGATGCAGTTAAATTCATTGGTGATATTTTGGATAATAATTAATCAGGAGGTTTTATCTTGTCAAAATATGTTAAAAAAACTCGTGAACAGATCCATAATATTTTTTATCCCAAATCTATAGCAGTTGTCGGAGCAAATAAAGTTAAAGGTACAGTACCTGCCGATATATTTTATAATATCTTAAAAGAAGATTTTCAGGGAGCGCTTTATCCCGTCAGTCCGAAAGAACCTCACATTGGGGCAGTAAAGGCATACAAATATGTTATTGATGTACCGGACGAAGTTGACATGGGAATTCTAGTTTTTCCAAGTTCAGTCTGTCATTTAGCAATGGAGCAGATGGGACAAAAGGGAATCAAGTCTGCTATTATTATTTCTGCTGGATTTAAAGAAGTTGGGGAAAAGGGTCTGGAAAGGGAGAAACAAATTGTTGATATAGCAAATAAATATGGGATGTCATTTATTGGGCCAAATTGTTTAGGTGTAATCAATACAGATAGAAATTGTAAAATGAATGCATCCTTTGCCCGAGAAATGCCTGAGGAAGGAGAGATTGCATTTATCTCTCAAAGTGGTGCGCTTTGTACTGCTGTTTTGGATTATGCCCAAGCAAAACATATAGGTTTTTCTAAATTTGTAAGCTTTGGAAATAAAGCTGATATTAATGAAATTGATCTGCTTAACTATCTTAAGGACGATCCGAAAACAAAGGTTATCCTTTTATATCTTGAAGAGGTTAGTAATGGCAGAGCTTTGATGGAAATGGCAAAGGAAGTAATCAAAGAATCTGGGAAACCAATCTTAGCACTTAAGTCTGGTAGAACTGATGAGGGTGCTTCTGCCGCTGCCTCTCATACCGGATCACTTGCAGGAAGTGATCATATTGTGGATGCAGCTTTTGAACAAGCAGGTATTATTCGCTGCGATGACATTGAGGAAATGTTTAATTACGCTATTGCATTTGCATATCAGCCAATGCCGAAGGATGCTAATATTGCTATAATTACTAACGCAGGTGGACCAGGGGTTTTGGCTACCGATATGGCAATCAAGCAGGGATTAAAGCTTGCGCAATTTTCTGAGGCAACTACAAAACAATTTAAAATGAGTCTTCCCAAAACAGCGAACATTAATAATCCTGTGGATGTTATTGGTGATGCAAGGGCGGATAGATATAATGTTGCGCTTTCTGCCTCATTTGAAGATGATAACGTTGATGGTGTTATGGTTATTCTTACACCACAGTCAATGACCAATATTGAAGAGATTGCTGAAGAAATTATTAAAATATCATCTAAATATAGTAAGCCAATATACGCATCCTTTATGGGTGAAAGCGATGTAGCTAAGGGAAGAGATCTACTTCAAAAAAGTAATATCCCTCATTATCAGTTGCCTGAGGATATGTGTAAATCATTCGCCACTGCTTACAGATTTAAAAAACATCTTAGCGTTAGCAGTCATGAAGTTATGACTTTTAATGATGTTGATAAAGAAAAAGCAAAAGCGATTCTTGAAGAAGCTGTTAACCAGAAAAGAAAATATCTACCAGAAGCTGAAGCAGTTAAAATACTAGAAGCTTATAAACTGCCAACATTACCAAGTGGTTTAGCAAATTCAACCCAAGAAGCTGTTGAACTTGCCGATAGAATAGGTTACCCAGTAGTAATGAAAGTTATATCAGATGATATCGTTCACAAATTTGATCTTGGTGGTGTTAAACTAAATATTCAAAATAGTACAGATGTTGAGAAATACTATCAAGAGATAAATGATAATATTAAGAAGAATATGCCGGAAGCAATAATTAAAGGAATTTTTGTTCAGAAGATGGCTGATACAGGAGAAGAGGTTATTCTTGGGTTAAAAAATGATCCAGTATTCGGTTCGGTAATTATGTTCGGATTAGGAGGTTTGTTCGTTGAGGTATTTAAAGATGTTAGTTTCAGAGTTGCACCTGTTGCTAAACTTTCTGTTTCGGATATGATCAAAGAGATAAAATCTTATCCGTTACTATCAGGTGCAAGAAAAAGATCAGTTAAAGATGTAGCTTGTATTGAGAAAGCTATACAAAGACTTTCTCAGTTAGCAATAGACTGCCCGCAAATAAAAGAATTAGATATCAATCCCTTAATAGTGGGGGATGATGGTGACGGATGTTTTGTGGCTGATACTAAAATAATGCTCTAATAAAAAAAATAGGAATCAAAAAAATGAGAATATTAATTCATAATAATTACGAATCAATGAGTAAATTCACTGCATATTATATTGCAAAAAAAATTAAGAAGTTTAATCCCACTCCGGAAAAACCTTTCGTTTTAGGATTACCAACAGGTTCCTCACCGGTTGGCACTTATCAGAATCTTGTAGCATTATACAATGAAGGCAAAGTATCATTCAAAAATGTGATTACATTTAATATGGATGAATATGTTGGTATCCCAGAAGATCATCCTGAAAGTTATCATTACTTTATGAGAAGTAATTTATTTAACCATGTTGATATTCCAGAGGAGAATATTAATATCTTAGATGGTAATGCAGCGGATTTAGATGAAGAATGTAAAAACTATGAGGAGAAAATAAAAAGCTATGGCGGTATTGAATTATTCTTAGGCGGAATTGGTCCTGACGGTCACATTGCTTTTAATGAACCAGGCTCATCACTTTCGTCAAGAACAAGAATTAAAACTCTGACATATGATACTATAGTTGCTAACTCGAGATTTTTCGATAATGACATTAAAAAAGTTCCAAAAACCGCATTAACAGTTGGTGTAGGTACTGTAATGGATTCTAATCAAGTTGTAATTCTTATTAGCGGTTATTCAAAATCAAGAGCACTGGAAAAAGTTGTTGAAGAAGGGGTTAATCATATGTGGACAGTCTCTTCATTACAGATACACAAAAAAGGAATGATCGTATGTGATGAAGCTTCAACTATGGAACTGAAAGTTGGAACTGTTAAATATTTTAAGGACATTGAAAAAGAGGCCATTGAAAATTTACCCAATCTTGATTAGGAGATAATTATGGCTTTCAGAGAACTTGCCCATGAAGAAATTGTTGCTTTAGAAAACAACGGCTGTTTTTGTGATAATTGGGATTCAGTGATGGTAGCTGAATCATTTGAAACGGATAGAATTCGTAACTCTACATTTTCCGGTCATATCAAAATAGGAAGTATGACTGACACAAAGGAACTTCCGGGTAATCGGAAAATAAAGTCAGGCATTTACAATTCTTCATTACACAATACCGAAGTTGGAAATAATACATATATAAGTAATGTAAAAAACATTGCTAACTATATTGTTGAAGAGAATGTTCAAATTGAAAATGTTGACAGTATAATTGTTGATGGTACAACAACCTTTGGTAACGGAACTGAATTAGAGATATTAAATGAAGGGGGAGGTAGGGAGCTAAAAATCTTTGATCAGTTAACTTCTCAGATTGCTTACTTAATAGTTTTGTATAGGCACGATAAGCAATTCATTGAAAAGTTGGAAAGTATGATTGGGAAGTATGTTGATAATAAAAAATCAGATGTTGGTTATGTTAAAAAAGGAAGCAGCATATATAATTGTGGACAAATTAAAAATGTGTATGTTGGTGACTATGCAGCCATTTCTGGCTCACTGAAATTGGAAGAAGGATCTGTAATAAGTTGTTCTGAAGCACCAACATTTGTTGGTTTCGGGGTAAGTGCAAATGATTTCATAATTCATTCTGGCAGTAAAGTGGATGGCGGTGCTATAATCGATAAATGTTTTATTGGTCAGGGAGTGAAAATATCGAAACAGTTTTCCGCTGAGAATTCCGCTTTCTTTGCAAATTGTGAAGGTTTCCACGGAGAGGCAGTTTCACTTTTTGCCGGACCTTATACAGTGTCGCATCACAAATCTACCTTGCTGATTGCTGGATTGTATTCATTTTACAATGCAGGCAGCGGTACTAACCAAAGTAACCATATGTATAAGTTAGGACCTTTACATCAAGGTATAATGGAACGAGGAAGTAAAACAGGATCATTTAATTATTTATTGTGGCCATGTCGAGTGGGGGCATTTTCTGCTTGTATTGGTAAGCATTACGCCAATTTTGATGCTTCCGATTTCCCTTTCTCATATATTTCAGAAGAAGATGGATTAACCGTACTAACTCCTGCTATGAATTTACTTACTGTTGGAACTAAAAGAGATAGTGAAAAATGGGGTAAGAGAGATAGAAGAAAGGATCCGAACTTGCTAGATCTTATCAACTTTGAATTGTTTAGTCCATATACTGTTGGTAAAATGGTTAAAGCGCAAAGTATATTGAAAGAGCTGAAAGAAAATGCATCCCGGGATCAAGAATACGTTTCATATAATGGATTAAAGATCAAGAGACTTATGATACGTACTACCTCAAAATATTATGAAATCGGAATTTCAATTTTCATAGGGAAGGTATTATTCTCAATGTTGAATGAATTGTCATCTGATAATATCATTGATGATCTAAAGGCTAAATTTATTGATACTGATGATATATATTCAGGTGAATGGACCGATATTGCAGGTATGATAACTTCAGTTAACAAAGCGAATGAATTAATAAATTCAATTAATACAGATCAGGTTAGTACTGTGGATGAACTTAGATCTGCATTGAATGAAATACATAATTCATATTCTATCGGTGAAAGAGTTTGGTGGCAGAAATTAGTAGAAAACCGATTCGGGATAAAAATAAATGAGATAAATGCTGAAATAATAACTCAAATAATTAATGATTGGGTTAAGAACTCAACAAAGCTGAACAATATGATTGCAAAGGATGCACAAAAAGAATTCGATTCTTTTGCTATGATTGGATTTGGAATTGATGGTAATGAAGATGTTAAAAGATCAGACTTTTTATCAGTCAGAGGTGATTATGATACAAATAGTTTTGTTAAATCGTTAAATTCAGAAATTGAAGAATTTCAGATAAAAGCAGAAAACATCCTGAAAATGATCTAAAAACTGTATTTACTAGTAGTAATATGTTAAAATACTGAACAGCTTTTGAATAGTTTATATAGTAAAAGCTGTTCAGTGTAATTTATTAATTATTCTATTGATTGAAAACTTAATAATAGTTTATAGTATATATATTTTCTAATTATTAAAAGCTATTTATCAAATGAGGGCATTTAACTTATTAGGGCATAAATATTTAGCTTGACTTTTAGCTAAAAATTTATTAATAAATAGCTAAAGCATTTTACTCTTATCCCCTTGAGAAATTTATTCTAATATTTGGTTGGATCCTATTCCGTCACACTTAGCAACAACTCCCAGGGGAGTAATTGAAAAATATATTTTCAAAATGACTTAAATTGTTTAAAAATGAGTTAAATAGATGAATTAGAAAGGAAGAGATCTTCTATGTCCTCAATAATAAGAAGTAATATTTGGGGAATAATACTAGCAGGGGGTGATGGAGTTAGATTAAAAAATTATTTAGCTAGGGAATTTCATTTTTCAAAACCAAAACAATTTTGTAATATTATCGGAACTCGGTCCTTATTCAAGCACACTTATGATCGAGCTTCGATGATTATACCGAAAAATCAAATTATTACTGTCATTACGGATAAACAGTTCGGATATATTGAAAATGAAATAGATGAATTTAACCTTGACCTAATTGTTAGTCAACCTTCCAATAAAGATACTGGCCCCGCTATGTTGCTCCCTATAATGAAACTCTATCAGAATGATCCTAATTCCATTATAGCCTTTTTCCCATCTGATCATTTTATACTTGAAGAAAGAACATTTTTAGATCATATAGAAGAATCAATTGAATTTGTATCTATTCATGATGATAATATTATACTTTTAGGTATTAAACCTTATTGCTATACTGAAAGTTATGGATACATTGTGCCTGGTGAGGTGATTTCCCACTCTGGGATGAGGTCAATAAATAAAGTTAATATTTTCTTAGAAAAGCCGAACCTTGCGAGTTATAAAGGTCAGATCTCAAATGCTTTTCTTTGGAATTCGATGGTCATAGTCGGTAAGTGTAAAACTTTCATCAAAGTAATTCAGAGATCATTACCGAATATGTTTATGCTGTTCAAAAATTTATTCAAAGAAAGTGAACGTAATAATAATTACTTATCATATATGTCTTTATTTAATAGTATTCCAAAAATTAATTTTTCAAAAGATATTTTAGAAAAAATTGTTGAGAACTTATTAGTAATGAATGTAGAAGATGTATTTTGGAGTGATTGGGGAGAAGAGGAAAAAATTTTGTACACATTAAGCAAATTGGAAGAAATGAATGAAGTTAAAATTTTTGCATAATTAAAAACAGAAATGAATTTTAAATAAAGGGGTCAAATTATGAAACACAATTATAATATATTATCATTCGAAAGGGATGATTCACAAGAGAAGCTTTTGGAATCTTCAATTAAATCAACTTCTGTACAATTCAAATTTAAAAGAGTAACAAATTGGAATGAATACACTAAAGAATTAATGAAAGAATCTTTTGACTGCATATTATGTGATGAAGATACTTTAAAGGATTCTGAAAAAAGAAATATAGTTAAATATGCAAAAGAGATAACACCATTTACACCATTTATACATTTATCTTCATTAAGTGAAGAAGATATTGATGAAGAGATAGAGAAGAAAAGCAAATTATCTTATTATTTCTCTAAAAATAATTTAAGAGATGTTACATCTAAAATTATTGAATCAAAGTCAGATTCAAGGCAAAACTCTATTATCTCAAACTATTGGGGATA
>JBDLIN010000139.1:0-10004 GCA_039714835.1 Bacteroidota bacterium
TTAAGTCAAAATCCCGATTTATATTTGGAATACCAATTACTATTGCTTCTGGAATTTGGCCAGCCAGGGACATGATATGAACAATTCCACTATAAGACAGAAAAGTTATTTCTCCATCCAAAAGAAAATGGATAGGGTAGCTATATTCTGATGTATCATATCCTTGAGGGAGCCATACAAATATTTCTCTCTCTTGATTTAGTATCTCCGAGTTAATAGTAAAGCTCTCTCCGATATTAATGGGGCTTTTTTCTATTTGGCCAAAAGTGACCTGGGATAGAACCAATACAATGAGTATAGCGAAAAAACTATAAAGCTTCATGATATTTTTTTTTACAACCTAATGGTGGAACTAAGCCGCCGTAGCGTGGGGTGGACTTTGCTTTTTCTGCAAAGAGCGTGATATACGTCACGGTCGGCTTTAATGATTTGTTCTAAGATACATTAATTATTATAATGGATCGTCTTCAACGATAGCGTAGTGATAGTTATCTTTCCAATCCCCCCTGATTGGAAGTATCTTTCTCCTTAGTCCTTCACGCGTCATTCCTGATTTTTCAAGAACTCTTATTGACCTATGGTTTTCAGTAGCCACCCCTGCTTCAACTTTATGAAGGTGAAACTCTTCAAAACCTGTCCTGATTAGCTTTTGTGCAATTTCTGTTGCATATCCATTACCCCAGAATGCAGGATCTATTTCAAAATAGATTTCACCAAGTTTAAATCGATTTAGAGAAATTGTTATTCCAGCTAAACCTGTGATAATCTTCCAAATCATCCCAAACAAGCTCTTTTAGTATTAATCGCTCTGATACTATATCTATTTTAAGATCAATGATTTGGGTGTTTCAAGCATTACCGTATGCTTATCAATAAATTGTACCTCCGTACTATTAACATTACTTATATTGATCGTAGAACGGTGGAACTCAGCTGTCGTAGTGTGGCGCGGGCTTTGCCTTTGCTGCAAAGGACGTGACAGGCGTCACGGTCGGCTTTAGTGGATTGTTATATGTTTTGTTGCTTGTAACCGAAGTAAAAGCAGCAATAATACAAAGAATTATTTCCAATAGGGATTCTTTACAGAACGGGCATCGCCCTTTTGAATAGTTGGTCCAACCTTCAGGATGTAATAATGATCAAAAGGAATCGTACAAATGCCGGCATCCCATTCCCGGAGTATTCCTTTCCAGCTTTTATCGGGATAGGCCCACAAACCTTCCGCATAAAGCGGTGTGCCCTGAGCAACATCCACAACCACAGCTCCGTATGTTTGCAGGGCCTTTGCAACAACAACTTCCCCTGGAGTTAAATCAAACTGCGCCAGGTCCAGATCAGGATTTAACTGAATGACGGCCCCTTCCGGAATCCCACCCACCGTAAATCCATCCGTCCAAGATGCCGGAAAGACAAATTCTTGAAATGTTGCAAATCGTGTTGCGATTGCCAGTTTGTGATTTATCTTTCCATTCATTATTTCATCGTACATGATCAATCCGGCGATCGCAGGAACACCGGCAGCCCGGCTTGGTCCATGAAAATGAACGCTTTCACCATTCAGGATATTAAATTCATCCGTATTAAAAACACCCTCTCCATTAAGTGCATACTTCATCCCCGTATTTGACTCAAATGAACCATCAGACTGCACTCTGAATCCCCACATATCCCATGCAATCTGATTCTTTCGGTCGACAACGGCAAAATGGGCATCTTCTTCCGGATCAGGTAAGGCCTCCTTTGGAATTGGTACATTATCACTAAAATCAGGGCCATGACCAAAATAATCTCTTTTCGTGTCCCATTGTCGTTTTTCGTCTTCGGTTAATCTATGCTTATGTATAGTATACCTTGGTGTATTTTCATTCACCTCATAGACGGGAATAGTCCAACGAAATACATTAATCCCAATATTTGGAGTGCTGGGTTCAGTTTTTAATAACTCGATCCATTCTTGACTTCTTTCATCGATTTCCGGATTCTGTCCGATCACCTGATTCCAGAAACTGTTTTCACTAAAGAACCGATTCGAATCATTACACGAATCCTCTGTTCTTGAACACATTAGAAATAGAAGGAGAGAGGAAAGTATTCCAACGAGTATTCTTTTCATTTTCCGTTTCTTTAATTTATTAAAAACAAGTATAACGGTGGAACTAAGCCGCCGTAGCGTGGCGCGGGCTTTGCTTTTTCAGCAAAGGGCGTGACGCGCGTAAAGCGGTCGGCTTTAGTGATTCTGCGATATACTTGAATCATTACCCACTACTACTATGTGTATGCCCCCTAGGTATGTCTTCCATTCATACTGAACATTGCCTTTTTATCCACAATGCAGAAAGCTTTTCTGGGAACCTAAAAGCCATCAAACCGTTTAAAACTAACTGTTTTATATTGTGTATTGTTTGGAGTTGTCTTATATGAATCTTCTTACTTTTTTTTTGTATTCTATATATTCTTCTCCAAATTCTTCAAACATTAAGTGTTCTTCTTTTTTTATATAAATCAGGTTAACCAATACTAAAAAGATAAATGGCAATGATAAGGCAATTACGTTGGTTGATAAGATTGAAAATCCAATAACCAAAATACACATTCCAACATACATGGGATTTCGAGTCTTGGAAAATACGCCTTCTCGTATTAACTGGTTTGACTTTTCAATATTAAGTGAGGTTTGATGCTTTTTGAAAAGGTCGCGTGCTTTACCCATTAACGTAAACCCTAAAAAGGCAATCAATAAACCAATTAAATTATATGGGAATCTTATAAAATTGTATTGTGGTACAAAGAAGTACAGCAAAACCATTGACAAAAAACAATATACAATCAATGTTGGTGGGATGTAAAGCTTTCTCATAATGTTTTATTTCTGTTATCCAATGTTTATCGGTCAGCCCCAATTTCACACTGCTTCCAGATAATCTTACCTCTAACTACTACCATCTCCCATTATTGATCGCAGAACGGTGGAATTAAGCCGCCGAGGAACGAGGTCGGCTTTAGTGCTTTGTTCTATATCCCATACGTAATGATGAAAGCTTCTAACCCAATGCGGCATTTCATTACGATTAAGTATTACTGTTTCAATTTATTACTAATTCTCATTGCTTGCATTTACTTTCAAATTACCACAGAAACCCTTATTGGGTATGGTTTTTATTAGTAAATATTTTTCGGTCTAGAAACTTGCCTTTTCAAATAAGTCTAAAAAAGCTGCAGAAGAAACGCCAAAAAAATCAATTAAAAAATGTGAAAATACTGTCCATCTTAAACTTTTTGTTTTTTTATAAATGATTGCCCAGGCAACTCCCATTATGAATGTGGAAATAACAATTTCAAATCCGCTATTTACACTAGAATTTATTCCAAATGCAATGTGATTTGAAGCAAAAAGTATGCTCACAAATAACACGGAAATCCAGTTAGGCCAATTTTTAGTGTAGTCCAATAGTAGTCCACGCCAATAGAACTCCTCAATCCATGGATTAATTAAAGCTAATAAGATCCATGGAAGCCAAATTGTCCAGCCTTTTAATAATTCATAGTGCCTCACAAATAGTGGTAAGGTAATAAGTCCAATTATCACGGCAAGAATACCCCAGCCAATTCCACCTTTTGGATTTCCTAACCATTTCTTAATCGAATTAATTCTCCCGTATTTTAGAATAAAAAATGACCAAACAGACCAACCAATCAGTACCATTGGGATGAATGCCCATTTTCCAATAATTTTTCCGAATGCAAGTGCAATTCCAAAATTCGCCAGAATTATCAAAAATGGTGATGCAATTACAATATGCATTTTTGTTAATTTCATTTGGTTTTGCTTTTCTAAATATTTGCTGACTTCAAAATATAATACCTCTTTCTTATTCAGTTGATGGTCTTAGTGGAGTATAGAACGGTGGAACAAAGCTGCCGTAGCGTGTCGCGGGCTTTGCTATTTGTGCAAAGAGCGTGACACGCATTTAGGTCGGCTTTAGTGAATTGTTCCATGTCAAACCTTGATGATTTGAAGCAAGCCACCTACCTTGATTTTTAATATCTCTCTCACCATTACTTATAAATATTGTTAGCGGGTGTAATTAGCGTGTCATATCTAAAAAGAATATAACAATTTCATCCGTACCATTTCCATCGAAGTCGAACTCTGAATTGGCTCCAATATGCAAATTATGTGCATCATAGGTGATGTCATAATATTCATATTCTCCTGGATTTGAGTCATATTCCACGGCCAGCCATTGTTCATCAAAACCGAGTTTTCCTGTAAAGACCATATCCGTTCTTCCGGGACGCTTAATAGTAAAAGTAAATTTACCGTTGCTTTGAATTATCAGCGTTACACTTCCTCCTTCCTCTACCACATCAATTCCGTTAAATGTAGCTTTGGTGGCAGTCCAGGTTCCAGTGATTTCAGATATTTTTTCGGTTGAAGGCTCATCACCATCCTTGCTGCATCCGACGAAAATAGCAAGAGCTGCAGTAGCAGCAATAAATAGCAATGACAATCCTATTCTTTTGAAAGAGTGAAAATTAATTGAATATTTCATTTTTTAGAATTTATACTATGAGATTCTGTGCATGCTATAATCTAATGAAACAATTATACGCAAGACTAAAGTTACCGCAAAAGCATTTCTGTAAACAATAATGTACATGGAACGGTGGAACTAAGCGGCCGTAGCGTGGCGCGGGATTTGCCTTTTCTGCAAAGTGAGTGACACGCGTCACGGTCGGCTTTAGTGATTTGTTCTATGTCTTTTTTCTTTTCTTATGTATCACATCCGTGGGATCTCACTCTTCAAGCAAGTGGGTAGTCAGAAAATCAATGGTTTGTCTTATGATCAACTTCGATGTTTTCGTGTTGTCAAGAATGTCAAAATCATGTTGACCTTCAGGATAATGAATATATGTTAGTTCTGCATTCGATTTTATGGCTTCAGAGACGAAGTGGTCTGTCGTTTTGGTGACAATATCAAATTGGTCTTTACCAGCTTTTGTGACCATTAATGGAATATTTGATGGTATCGAAGTAATAGGTCTTAAATCCTTCAAGTAGAATCCATACATATTTGCTGCAGAATCAATAGCTGCGAAGTATTTAAGGTCTGGGGTTAAAAGAATTCCATAATTCAGTATTGCGCATTTAATCTTGAGGTCATTATTTTCCATTAAAGATTGAGCCGCCAAAGTATTAGCTGAAGCTCCAAAAACACACAAACGATTCATATCAACTCTATACTTCTCAGCATTTTCACCGAGAAAATGTATTAAGCTGTCAGTTTCCGAATGAGAGAATTGAGTTTGATATGCCACTGCTGCAATTCCCGATGCAGCGATTAATTCACCCCAGGAAATGAATAATTCCAAATCCTTCTGATCACAGCCCCAGTAATGATTTATTATAGAATCGGGATAATCATTTACTAAAATAACAAGAGGAAAGTTCACATTGCCTTCCTTTGTTGGCGGCAAATATATATCCGCTCTTAAATCTATTCCATTTACAGAATGATAGATCACTCCTTCGTGAGAGATGACGTCATCCATCTCTGGAACTTGATAGACAATTCGCTTTTGAGGTAACTCTAATTCTTGAGATGAGGTGGAGTCCTGAATGATACTTTCAGAACTGGGAGTCTCATTAGTGCCCCCACTACAGTTTGCTAGTAGAATGGCGACAATAATATAAATTGCATGCAACGAACCATTGCCTAATTTCATTTTTCTCCTTTTGTTGATGAAAATTAATGCTAAATCCTTTTCAGAAGTTATCAGGGGGATTGCCATGACTTATTTTAGTACATGGAACGGTGGAACTATGCCGCTGTAGTGTGGCGCGGACTTTGCTTCTTCTGCAAAGGGCGTGACATGCGTCACGGTCGGCTTTAGTGGATTGTTATACTTCTTGTATTCTAATTCATTTATTCTTTACAGGACTATTTCTGCTAAGTACCCAAAGCACAATAAATAAAATGGATATAGCTGGCCAAATAAGCACTAAGGTGGCTTTCAGCACAATAGGATTTATTATGGCTAACACAATATAAGCAGTCAATGCAATAATGCCTCCAAATAGTTCCCATTTCCATGCAAGCCCAAGCCCTATCAGACCTAGCCCCGATATCGACAATTGTAAAATCTCATTGTTTTCTAAAGGCTTTCCCGGATTTTCACCAAAAAAAGTCTCGCCGATAAACATTAATAAAAAAAATGCGATTATAAGACCACTTGATATTCGAAGGATCCAGCGTAATTCTTTGTAGGATTTAGTGCTCATTTTGTGTCTCTCCTTAGTTATGTCTTACTCGTATGGCTTTTCAGTTTCGCCCCTTTTTTATATAGTGGTTTCTAGACTCCACGGTACTGTTCTAGTATCATATTTGATGTTCAATCTACAGATCTCATTAACAGGCTTCAGTCTAAAAGTAGCTCATAACACATGGAAGATCCTTATTTGATTTACCCTACCTATATAAAGTATAACGGTGGAATTAAGCCGCCGTAGCGTGGTGCGGGCTTTGCCTTTCTGCAAAGGGCGTGACACGCCTATGAGGTCGGCTTTAGTGATTCTATGCCCTAACCTTTACATTCAAGCATTGCTATTAGCGTCCAAATGAATGAACCTGACTGCCGAAGCACTTGACCATACTGTCCAGCCAAGGTAGAGAAAGCGTTGTTTTAAGCCGAAAAATTCAGGCAGGATATCCGGAAAATAGATCAGGAAACCCATGAGCATTATGAGTAAGCTAATCAAAGCACCTGCATTCAATGCGGTATTTAAAACATTTCTTTTCCAGAATATCAATGCAAACAAAGGAGCGAACATTATTAGCGGGAACGGTAAACCAATAATACCATGAAGTGGCAGTGGCATTGGTATAATTCCAGGACCTGCAAGGAATGAATAGCAAAACATTAGAATTAAGGGAACGATACTTGCTTCATGCTCCTTGCATTTTCCCCAAAGTGCATATACGAAGAATCCATTGAGTATCGAACTAGTAACTAATCCAATAGAAAATAGATATTGTGATCTGGTGCCTTGGGCTCCTAGTTCACTAACAAGATATGTAAGATGGTTATAGTCCTCCAATAAGATGCCACAGAGAATTGTGGTTAGCCAAAACACTAGCGGGCTAATGATGCCAAAATAAAGTATATGCTGTTTGCTAAATTTCACGTTGATTGTGCTTTTTTTTCGCTATCCCCCAACGGCATAGAACGGTGAAACTAAGCCGCCGTAGCGTGGCGCGGACTTTGCCTTTCTGCAGTGTGTATGACACGCGTCACGGTCGGCTTAAGTGATTCTGTGGGCTTCTATTCCCAGATACGTTTTTTTAAATCCATTCGCTCGTGCAGAATTCTGACTATTTCCACAACATCGCGATTTATGATTCGGTAGAAGATTATATGCTTACCGGCTTTTTTCCCTAGTAAGCCAGCGTAAATACCCTCATATTGTTTTCCAGAAACTCTTCTGTCAGAAATAACTTGACAACTGTCAAGTAGAATATGGAAATAATGGTCTGCTTGATTCTCTGACCAGGTATCAACGGTGTAGTTCCAAATGTGGGCAAAATCCTCAGCAGCTTTTTTCGTTAAACGATAACTAGCCATTTGATGATCTTTGCGCTTTCAAATTCTGAAGGAATTGTTCGGGATCAAAATCCTCTACGATTCCACTATCAATACCTTCTTGAATAGCCTGCCTCAGCGCTACAACCTTGTTTTCTTCTTCCTCCAATAGTCTTAGGCCAGCACGAATAACCTCACTTGCATTTTTGTACCTGCCTCCTGAGATGCGGCTTTGGACGAAATCTTCAAAGTGATTTCCTAAAGTAATTGATGTATTCTTGCTCATGACTGACCAGCTTTTTACAAAGGTACCCATAATTGGTATAATTATCAAGTGCAGAATTCACATGCACCACAGAACGGTGGAACTAAGCCGCCGTAGCATGGCGCGGGATTTGCCTTTTTTGCGAAGGGCGTGACATGCGTAAGCGGTCGGCTTTAGTGTTATGTATTGTCACGTACCGAAAATTCAGTCAGGTCAACACATTCAGTGTAGTTGGAATTGATTTTAACTAGTGTTAGTCTATCGATTGTACACCAAATATCAGTTCCCAAATCTTGGAATTCTCGCCGTGCTTTATTGTATCTCTTTTCATCTATTGTTAATTCAGCAGTTGGATTATCGAAATCATATGCCTCCCTGCTGAATAATCCCAAACCAATGTGGGGATAAAAC
The DNA here is from genome assembly GCA_039714835.1 of Bacteroidota bacterium. Lineage (GTDB taxonomy): Bacteria > Bacteroidota > Ignavibacteria > Ignavibacteriales > Melioribacteraceae > SZUA-22. Next base: position 8,258 of record JBDLIN010000139.1, read on the forward strand.
GGAAGATCCTCTCGAAGATATGGGCTAAGAATTCCTTTGTAAAGTTGATCATGAAGGTCTACAACTTGATTGTGTCCCTCCTTTGCGCCCAAGTAAAGCCAATGGTCCCAAGTTTTCTTAAGCAGACAGAAGTGTACTACAAAGGATTTCCAACTATTGAGCACTGTCTCAATATGCCTTTCCAGTTTTCCCCTTCCGATATCTTCAGGAACTGGGTGGATGAAAGTTACATGCTCTGGAAGCAAATTAGAATATGGATCATACTTTTCACGAAAGCTTTGAAATCCATGATGCTCTATCTGAGGATAATGGACTAAGCCAAAATACATTTGCTGCATGTTTTCATTATATACATAACGGCAGTCTGTCTAAAAACTATTTAAAGTCGCTTAGGTTTTCATATTGAACGTCACTCTTACATTACTACCCGAATAATTCCTTCTAATTTATAGGTTTTTAGACAGTCTGACGGTGGAACTAAGCCGACGTAGCGTGGCGCGGGATTTGCCATTTTTGCTATGGGCGTGACTCGCGTTAGCGGTCGGCTTTAGTGAATTGTTAGGTTTTATTATGATCCACAGTTATTACCACATTCCCCTTCTTGTGTCCTGTCTCTACATATTTGTGGGCTTCGACTATTTGCTCCAATGGGTAGCTTCTGTCAATCACCGGCTTGTACTTGCCAGACTCCACAAGATCTTTCAGTAGAACGAGGTCATCACTATTTGGTGTTGGTGATCCATTATTGATAGAAATGAACTTCCCTTTTGGAGCGAGTGCTGACCTAGCTTGTTTTTTGAAGCGCTTACTATCCGCTACAAGCAATGGAACGGCATCAAGAATCAAATCATACCGCTCACTGCGTTTTGAATAATCCTCTTTTGTATAATCGATTACCGTTTCGGCTCCTAGGGATCTTACCAATTCAAGGTTAGGAGTACTGCATACTCCGGTAACCTTTGCCCCAAAGTACCTTGCAAGCTGCACAGCAGTAGTACCAATAGTTCCAGATGCTCCGACAATGAGTACCTTCTTCCGATTTTCGATATCTCCCTTCCTAAGGAAATGCAACGCTAATTCGCCACCGTAGGGGATTGCGGCAGCTTCCTCATAGGAAACATTGGAGGGAATTGGCAACACCAACCAATCCTCAGGTATACATATATACTGGGCATAGGTACCAAATCGCATCTTTGTAGATGACTTTATGGTGTAGGCAAAGACTTGTTCGCCTATATTGAACCGTTTTACATCTTGGCCTATGGAATCGACTTCTCCAGCAGCCACCATACCTAGGATGGGATTCCTCGGTTTACCAAAACCCAAAACCAGTCCCATCATTATTCGTAATGGATGCCACCTAGGAAGTTTGAATCCCCGGACTATACAGTCACTTGATGTAACTGAGGTTGCGTGAATTTTGATGCATATTTCATTATTCTTAGGAGTGGGCTTTTCAACATCTTGAAGTTGAAGGACCTCTGGCGGTCCATACTTCGTACATACTATTGCTTTCATAAGTATTTATCCTGATTTACTACGATCTGGTCTTGTGCAAAACCTAACGGTGGAACTAAGCCGACGTAGCGTGGCGCGGGCTTTGCCTTTTCTTCAAAGAGCGTGACACGCGTCACGGTCGGCTTTAATGATTGTTATAGTTTCCTTACCCTCTTATCAATAATTTCCTTGATTTTGTCATAAGTTAAGGGCGGCCCCTTGTAAATGTTCTTGCCATCTATAAATAACC
>JBDLIN010000140.1:0-9999 GCA_039714835.1 Bacteroidota bacterium
ATAAAAGATAATTGGTTAAAAGTCGCTGGTTTATTTCCCTATTTTAATCAATTTCATTAACTTTGATGAAGAATTGTATGCACGATGAATGTATTCTTTAATATTAGAGTTAAACTGCAGAATCCCGTCTGATATACTATCAGTTGGTCTAAGTTTTAAAATAAAAAACGAGAAATCCCCACCCAAATAACTGGTGGGCAAGCCCGCCAAGGCCTTCTCGCTTTCTTCTATCTGGTATAGGGATTCAATCCATACAACTATAATATAGAACAATTATAAATTAAACGGTGTGCTGAGTATCACATAAAAAAGCGCGTACATAGGGACTATGTTAGTACTCTTTGCTAATAGCAATCTAAATAGTTTGACTATAATCTATTCATTCCTTAAGTTCTTTTTATAAACACAAAAATAATATTCCACCTTGAGGGAAAACATTCTGACTTACTCTCACGGAATATTCTCTCGCACATCTATTGGGCTTCTCCCAAGGTAATTCTTGTTTCGATTGATAACTGATTTTCGATATAGATTGCATACTTTTAATTAGGAGAGGATATTTATGATTAAAAATAACATTATAATTTTAGCCGTAACATTTTTTCTGCAATGTTGTGCAAGTGTTCCAAGAGAGACAGTTGATTTATCCATTGAACTTGGAAATCAAATTAGCTACATCGAAGATTCACACATAGCGCTTCTTAATAAATATTTCACAGAAAAAAGAAATCAAATAGATCTATTTATTATGAATGAGTGGACCCCTCTTTTTGCAAAAAATTTCTTTTCCAGTCCTGAAATTGAAAATGCATGGGATGAAGTTATATCTAGTAATGATATGAATGAGAGACTTGACTTTATTGTAACAATTGGCCCAGTACTCCAAAGAAAAATCAATAGCAAAAGACATGAGCTAATAAAACCATTAGAAGATTTGGAGAAAACTATTGAAAGAAAAATTCGTCAAGCATATAATAGGGCTTATGCTGTAAATAACAGTCTTACAAGTTTTTTAGTATCTGCTTCAGAGCTAACTGAGAATAGAGATAGATACATTAACATGCTTGGTATTTCTGATTCAGAAATTACTAATGCAATAAATAGTGCTGATTCCGCTGTAGATGAACTCCTGTCAATTACAAAGAGTGTAGATGAAAAAGTTAAAGCAGCAGAAGTTTATAAAAATCAGATAGAAAAAATAATTAATCAACTATAAAAGAGAAGTTACAATGCCTGATTGGAAAGATTTAGATTTTGATAGTATAGCTGATCGTGAAGCAGAAGAAACTGATAATGAATTGGCTTCTAAAATATCTTCATTAACAAGAATGACAGATGAAGAAGTAAAAGAACTATTTCCAAAATATAGTGATGCTGAGAAATTAAAAAGGCTAATGGAGATAGTAAAATCGGCAGATGAAAGAAACACTAAGATTAATAATATTGTAGCAAATATTGAGGAACTAGGAGGTACGGTTCTAACATTAGTTTCAAAATTTATCTGATTGATAGACTAATAATTACTTGCTCAATAATTGTTGATAATTCTAGCATTAATCTAAGTGTAAAATAAATCAGAACATTTGAGGTTATGTAATGGCAAAGGGAAAGATGTTCATAAAAAAATATAAAATTGACTTCGATGCAGAGCCAGCTCCTCGAAATGTCTTCATACTGATGGATGGAACCTGGAATGACGAAAGTGGTATTGCGGAGAATAATGTTACTACAAACATTCATAAGTTATATCAGATCCTTTCAGATGATTCAACGACCCAAATAAAAAGATATTTTCGTGGGATAGGTAATGATGAAGATAATACTTGGTTTCAAAGATTGACTCACGGAGCTTTCGGTTTAGATGAAAAAAGGATACGTGATGATGCCTATTGTACAATTTGTAAAGATTATCATCCTGGTGATCATATATTTATCTTTGGTTTTAGCCGCGGTGCAGCTTCAGCAAGGATGCTTGCTAGTGATCTAAATAAAAAAGGTATTCCAGAAGAAATTGAAATCTATACTCGACCAACTGCAAATAGGAGATCAAATAATATTGAGTATAAATTTGAAAAATATACTGCCAGTCAAAAAACTATGTCCGTTGATGTTCAATTTTTGGGTGTATGGGACACTGTTTACGCATTTAATATACCAAAATTGATATTTGGCATTTCCCTTTTTAATCGTACCTATGATCTTTTCAATGACAAACATGTCGCTAGCAATGTTCAACACGCAATACATATTGTTGCAATAGATGAGACAAGGAAAGTATTCAAACCTACCTTGATGAACCATGATCCTGAAAGGATTCTTGAAGTTTGGTTTCCGGGAGTACACTCAGATGTTGGCGGAGGATATGAAGAAGATGAAATGGGAAGAATAACACTCAATTATATGCTTCAAAAGTTGGATGAATGCTGTGGAAAACACAACTTCCATCCAGTAGAATATAAATCAAGTTATCATAAAGATAAAGTTATTAAGCTTGGTAAGAAAAACGTCGTATTGCATTTTCACGGGCTGAATGGCAAAAAAGAAGTCCGATATATTGAAGTTATTAAGAATGACAAAATTGATAAAAATATAAAACCGAAAGTGCATTTCTCATTTCAACAGATAAGAACCAGTGCTAATGTCTACAGTAAACAAGAATTCAAAAATTTTTTTAGAAAACCACTAAGGAAATTTTTTAGAATTATATATAATCCTCCAGGAATAAGAAGATTATTACAGAATTATACTATTGTTCGTTAAAAGAAATATAATGGTACCAATACTGAATGATAAATCTATTTTAAATTTAATAGAGGAGGTATAAATGTCCTTAGCTAAACCGATCATTGATATACATTGCCACCCTTCAATTAAGACATGGCTATTCAATTCCAATTTTGAAGATGATCATTGGAGCTTTTCACGAGATTTTTTCCCTACTGATATGCGTTGTGATTACCCCAAAATGAAAGAAGGGAAAGTTGATCTAATTATGTCAGCACATTATCTAACAGAGAATAATCTTATTACAGATTGTAAAAATATCAAAGGACTAAGTAAAGTATTATTTTTTCTGTGGAAAAATCTAAAAAAGAAAATCGAAAGCAAGAGTAGTCCAACAAAAGCTTTTGAACAAACAATGGAGATAATAAAGCACTTTGAAAAGAAGATAAACAAAGCTAAAAAAAAGGGATGCAAGATTGAGATTGCACGTAGCAAAAAAAGCATGCAAAATAATCTTAGTAAAGGTAACAAAGTAATACTACATACAATTGAAGGTGCACATAGTCTAGGTAGAAAAATTAAAGGAGTATCACCTAACTACATCGATCACATTGATCAATTTTTTAAGAAAGGTGTATGTATGATTACACTAGGACACTTTTATAAGAATGATATCGTTGCTCCTGTTGAATCTATTCCACATGCTATGAAAAAGAAATTAGGTTGTACAATAAAGAAAAACCTCTCATTAGGATTAACTAAAGTTGGTGAAGATGTTGTAAAACATATGCTGGATATAGGTATGATCATTGATCTTACCCATGCTACACCAGTTGCAAGGAAAAAGATATACCGTATTAATGAATCCCGTGGTGATAAGAAGAGACCACTGGTTTTTTCACATGTTGGAGTGTATAAGCATTTCAATCATCCTATGGCACCTACTGATGAAGAGATATTAAAGATTCAAGACTGCGGTGGTGTAATCGGTGTTATATTTTATAACTACTGGCTTATTGGTAAAGAAGAAGGTGATCCAGTTCCAACATTTATAGATTTTAAGAAAGAGTATGGGATGCAACATGTTATTAAAACCATTGACCATATTGGGAAAGTAACAGGGACCTTTGAAAACATTTCTATTGGAAGTGATTTAGATGGATTCACAGATCCGCCAGATGATCTATATAATTTAGCAAAGATGGATTCCCTTCGAAAAAGACTTGTTAAAAAATATGGAGTTGCGGTTTCTAGAAAGATACTTGGCGGAAATGCTCTTAGAGTATTGATGAATGGTTGGGGAAGATAAAATTTTCAAATAAAATGAGTGGAGGATAAAATGTCATTAGATCCAAGAGCTACAAATAGAAAACTGAGTGGTCTTTGGAATGATCCTGATGTAAAAGTATTGAAAACAAAAAACAAAAAGTATGCGCTATTTAGTGATCTTCATTTAGGAGACGGGGGTGATGCTGATGATTTCCATGGTAATGAAAAAGCCATGCGTGCGGCACTTAAGAAATATTACGATGATAACTATAGTCTAATATTTCTTGGTGATATTGAGGAGTTTTGGCAATTTGACTACGATAGTATTGTTAAACAGTATAATAATTCAGTTTACTCAGATATACGAAAATTTGGTAATACTAGATTATTCCGAGTATATGGTAATCATGATATGGAATGGAGAGGATTTATTGACCCAACAAAAAATAATGGAAAGCCATCCAGTTCTGCTTTGGAAGCTTTAAAAATGGAAGATGTTGATGGAAATGTAAAATTATTATTAGTACATGGACATCAAGGCAGTTTAGAATCTGATAAAAATAGTTGGTCAAGTAGGTTTTTTGTAAGAGCATTCAGAAAAGTTGAGCCTATTGCCAAGTTCTTTGGTTTATACGGAGAAGGTTCTGCCACTAAATCCCAAATACCAGATGATTATGAAAAAGTGTTTTATAGATGGGCTAAAAGGAATAAAACAATTATTATTTGTGGGCATTCACATCGAGCTATTTTTGCTTCAAAATCATATGCGGATAAATTACAAGATGATATCTATGAAATACAGTTAAAGATTCAAAAGGAGAATAGTGAAAGTAAAATAAAAAGCTATTTAAGAGAAATAGAATCTCTTAATGAAAAGTTAGCTGAAGAGAAAATGAAGGGGCGAAAAATTGATCCAACTGAGACAAGTAGTGTTCCAAAACCATGTTATTTTAATACTGGATGTGGGTTATACACAGATGGCATTACTTCAATTGAAATTGATAGTGACAACATTAGATTAGTTAAATGGAACAACCGAGGAAAGAAAGTAGAATTTGATAAAGGTGAAATTAGCAAACTTGTTGTAACAGGGTCATAAAATATTATATATACAAATTTAAATACAATCAGAAAGGAAATAATATGAAATTTCAAATCATTATTGTATATGCAATTCTATTTTCGAACATATTCAGTCAACTAAATCGATCTGACTTAAGTCAAGAACAAATCAAATTATATGATGAACATGTATTCGGTGATCAACCGGATAATGATACGGTACTCATAAGAAACGGATATGTAATTAGTTACAACAACGATTTTAGAATCCCCAATTGGGTGGCTTACCATATAACTCCAGAATATCTTCAAACACCAAAAAGAAAAGGAAAATGGGCAAGTTATAGAAAAGATAAGGATCTTCACAATGCAGTTGTTTCTAATGATTATAAATTTCAAGGTTATGACAGAGGACATCTTGCGCCATATGCTATTATGGGTGGGGATAGAGATGATGATGGACTTTTAGCAGAAGATGATGATTATGATAAACTTACTGTTTATCAAGCAAATTACATGTCTAATATGTCACCACAACACGCGAGAGCCATTAACGGTGCAGGAGGCCTGTGGTACAAACTTGAAGAATGGGTAAGGGATAGCTTAGTATCTAACTATAATGATATCTGGATATATGCTGGTACCATAATAGTTGAAAGTGCTGAATCTGAATTTATTGGACCTGACGATGATATAGCAGTACCTGATCTGTTCTACAAAATGATAATCAAGGATGATGGTAATCAGTTTCCCTCAGTCTTGGTCTTTTTATTCCCTCATTACAGAGACAAGGAGGATATTAATGAAAGTTCCATCTTTAAATACCTCGTTTCAGTTGATTATATTGAATCCTTATCCGGATTAGATTTCTTCAGTAGTAAATCTCCAGTATTACAAGACGACAATGAATCTATAATTGATTTAAATAGTTGGAAAAAACACTTTAATAAATAATTAAATAACTTACTAAGGAAAGAAGTTATGATTTCTGATAAAAAATTTGATCATAAAACTGACTTTATTAAAAAGGAATTGAGATCATTAATATCAAGATTTAGTAGAGAAAGAAGAAGGCATAAATTAACTGCTTTATGGCTAAGTCTACTAACAGCAATATTTGCTGCTTCTGCTACAATCTTGATTGGTTGGGAAAAACCAGCACACCCAGAACTACTAAAAAACTTAGCTCTAATTTTCAATGCAAGTATAACTGTGATTGCAGCTTATCAAGTATTTTTTAGACCCAAAAAACTTTGGATTCAAGAAACTTGTGTGTTTTCTGAGCTAAAAGATATTGAACGTGAATTTAATTACGAGTTAGCAGGTAGAGAAGAGATGGAAGAGGACAAACTTTCTACCTTCCGAAGTAGAATAACTGAAGTACTGGACAAAAGTATGAATGATTGGAAAAAGGATAAAAATAGTTAAAATGAGAGAATTAACACATGCTGGAGGTATAGTTTTTAGAGTGCAAAATGGAATCGTTTATTATCTAATTATTACAGCTAAGGATGATTCATCAAACTGGGTATTACCTAAAGGTCATATTATTTTCGGAGAATCACCTGCAGACACTGCTACACGAGAAGTTTTGGAGGAAACTGGAATAAAAGCTAATCTTCTTAAGTCGTTGAAAAAAGTAGAATTTACTCATCTAAATGAATTCATTTCCGTAGAGTATTTTCTGATGAGATATATTGAGGAGGTCGAATCTTCAGAGAATCGAAATAAAAAGTGGTGCACTTTTGAGGAAGCAATGAATCTACTCACTTTTAAGGAATCAAAAGAGATATTAAGAATAGCTGTCATGTCCACTCAAAAGTAATCCAGTTATTATTTTTAGATAAAAAGGAGAATAAATTAGATAGTTCAAATATTTTTTAAACTGATTGTAAAAGTAGGACTAGTAAATATTACAGTCTGACTTACAATTTTTACTTAACAAATTGAGAATCAGATTTTGTTTAAATCAAAAATTAGTGGCTATTGTTTTCATCATCCACTATCCTCAATTTTTATTTATGTCAGTTAACTTGAATATTCTTCAGATAAAATATTGTTTATTAAACAAATACTGATATTATATAATTATTGATTAGACACAGTGCTTTATTTAATAGAGATAAAAATCAGTCAAAATTTTTTCGACCAAATTAATAACACATGTGGCATATTTATTGTGAATTCTGTTAACATCATGTTTTTTATTTAGTTTAAAATTGCAGTGATTTAAACTAACATTCTACTTATGAGTTACAATAATTCTCTATTAATGACAAATAAAAGGATTAGAAGTGCTCAATGAACATTTATCTTACCATATTACAGAAACTTATTACGAAATACTTTAAGATAATCAAGACAACTTAAAATTAATTGATAATAAAATAATTTTATTTGGATTTTTTTGTAACAATTTCAATCAACTTTATTACTTATAATGATTTCATATGAAAAGATATTAACTAATCTATACTAATATTTTTTCAATGCAAATATTCTTGTAAAAAATATACTCTGATATTACTTATTAAATAACTAACAGCTAGATCAAATTAAATTTCTAATTAGTACTAGGAACATATAAAAATTTAGAAAGGAGGAAAAAATGGAAAAGGATTTAAAATTGACTGAATTAAGAGAGTCTGATTTGGAACACTCTCTTTTACTTGATAAAGCTTATGTAATGGACCCACCACCTTTTGTATTAAGATATCTTGATGAATTAGTTATAAGGGAAATGTTCAAAGTAAAATATAATACATTAGCAAAAGTTGCTGAGTTGAAAAGTCAAATTATTAAAGAAGAAGCCATTATGTTCAATGAATTATCTGATATTCTATCAAAAAATGTTAGATAATGCATAAATTAACTCAAATAGAAAATGATTAAACCAAATGAACTCATGCATGTTTTTATATAACCAAAATAAATATGTTCTTAGTACTTTAATATATTGGAGAAAATATGCAAAATATTCCTATAGTCTTTATTGCTTTTCAGGAGCAAGATAATCTTGGTGTTGGATACTTATGTTCAACTCTAGTTGAAGCTGGTTATGAAGTAGAAATAATTGATTATCGACATGATAAAAAATATATCTTAGAACGTTTACAATTTCATAATCCTTTAATAATTGGGTTTTCCATTATATTTCAATACCATCTTTATGACTTTAAACAGTTGATAAACTTCCTAAGAGAAAATGGTATTAAAAGTCATTTTTCTGCTGGAGGACATTACCCAAGCTTAAGATACAAGGAATTATTAAAAAAGATTCCTCAAATTGACTCAGTAGTTAGATTTGAAGGAGAATGGGCTTTCCTTGAGTTAGTAAATTTGATTTATAAAGGAAAACAATGGAAAGATATTCTCAATATTGCTTATATAAGAGATGGAACTATAGTATCCAATCCAATAAGACCTCTTGAAAATGATCTTGACAAATTTCAACCACCAGCTCGTCCTCCTCTAAAAGAATATGCTTTAAATAAAAAATATGCAACTCTACTTGCAGGAAGGGGTTGCTACTATAACTGTTCTTTCTGTAGTATCAGGGAGTTTTACTCTGAGCCACCAGGCCCATTGAAACGAGTAAGACGTCCTGAAATGGTTGCCAGAGAAATAGAATTACTACATGAACAATTAGATTGTGCAATTTTTATGTTTCAAGATGATGATTTCCCATTAGCGAAAAACAAAGGTAAAGATTGGGCGATTTCTTTTTGTGAGCAACTGCACAAAAAGAAATTAAATGATAAAATTTTATGGAAAATTAATTGCAGACCTGATGAAGTCGATAAAGAAACATTTATGTTAATGAAAAATTCTGGATTATTTCTAGTTTATCTTGGGATTGAAGCTGGAACTGATTTAGGATTAAAACGGATGAATAAACATCTAACTGTTGAAAAAACATTTCAAGCTATAAATATATTGAAGGAACTTGAAATTGCTTTTGATTTTGGATTTATGCTTTTTGATCCATGGAGTACGTATAAATCTATTCTAGGTAATTTAACATTTTTAGAAAAAATCATTGCAGATGGTTCCTCTCCAATAACCTATTGTAAAATGCTTCCGTATGCGGAAACACAAGTAGAGCTTCAACTCAAAAATGAAAATAGGCTTAAAAGAATTGCGGATTACGAAGATTATGATTTTCTTGACGGATCACTTGATAATCTATATACCTTTTTAGTTGATTGTTTTGACAATTGGATTGGTCAACATGATGGTGTTTTAAATCTTGCTAGATGGGCTCGATATTATTTTCTCGTAGAGCAAAAATATTATCCTATGAATTCAAATTCTATTAACCTGGACAGATCAATATTAAATATTATTTCAGAGAGTAATAAATTTTTCATTGATGTGGTAAAAAAAATGGCCAAATATTATTGTCTTGAAGTAAATAGTGATAGTGATATTGATCATAAAAGAGTGGCTAAAGTAAAAGAAATTGTAAATGCAAAACATTTTGAATATCAGTCCAAACTCAATGAAATAATAAAAATTATTAAAAACTCAGATGATAAATTTTCCTTTGTAGAGGAAAAAAGCTCTAATACATTTTCAACAGTGTAGTCGATAATTATTCCTCCTTGAGAGAAGCGTTCTGATTTTCGGATATAATTTTCTTACCAAAATATTCGGCTTCTACCAAGGTAATATAAGTAAGGATAGAAAATACTTCTTGATAATACAAAAAGATACGATTTTTGTATTGGATCAATATTTGGGTGGGCTAATAAGGAGGTGATGTCTATGAAATGATTTAAAAAGGGAAGGATTCATTTTGCAGATAAATGACCTTACCATAAATTTAAATCATCTGCAAAATCAGAATAACTATATAAAATCAAAGGAGGAGCAAATGTCTGATACATTTAAATTCTGGACTCATGGTGTTAACGTAATACCAGAATACACGAAAGAATACAC
>JBDLIN010000141.1:0-9962 GCA_039714835.1 Bacteroidota bacterium
TTATGGAGACTTCGTTCCTGCTTACCAAGTAATGGGAGAAGGAAACATCTCAACGGTTGCAATCATAAATACTTCAACGGAATCTGTGGAAAAAGTTATTGAGGTTGAGGAAAATGCAGCTGGTATTGCTGTTGAAAAATTATGATGAATTGTTTTGTTTTGAATCAACCTTTGTCAAAAACTCATTATCTTTATATATTTGAGCGTTCTACTTTATAAAATTGATGAGGAATGATGAAACGTGTTATCTATCCCGGAACCTTTGATCCTGTAACTAATGGACACATAGATGTAATTAAAAGGGCGATAGATCTATTTGATGAGGTTGTTGTTACTGTCGCGAAAAATCCTTCAAAGAATGCTCTTTTTACTACTGATGAGCGGCTTACTATGCTGAACGAAAGCCTTAAAGAATTTGATAATGTTTTGGTTGATTCTTTCGGTGGACTTATTGTTGATCATGCAAAAGAAGTTGGAGCAATTGGAATAATAAGAGGGTTGCGTGCGATATCAGATTTTGAATATGAATTTCAAATGGCCTTAATGAATAGAAAATTGAACGAGGATCTTAGAACGATTTTTTTAATGCCGCACGAAAGATATACATATTTAAATTCAACAATAGTTAGAAACCTTTCCCAGTTTGAAGGTGATGTAAGTGATTTTGTGCCTCCAATTGTTGTAAAAATGCTTAAGGAGAAGAATAAAATAAATTTCCAAAACGGAATGAAAAAGAAGCAAGAGTTGAGGGAGGATTTCTAGATTCTGGCAACTGGTTTCTGGATAAAAAATTTAAAGAAGCAATTGCTTTTTATTTTACCTTTGAAATTTACATTTCTTTTTCAGCGGTAAGTTTTCTTCCTTCTACAAACACACCATTAAGCAAATGCTCGTTGTTGATATAAATAACTCCGTCTTCTTCATGCGGCTCACCAAATACGGTATGAACAGACTTTAATCCTCCAAAATATGCTCGGGCATCACATAGATAAACGAAATCTCCAACTTCTGCAGCCATTTTTTTCATATCGTTTGCGGAGAAGTTGGCTACATCGTTTTCACCTTCAATTATTTTCCATTCAACATGAATGATCTCACCCTCAGCATCATTGACTTTCCTGCCCTTAAATGTTTCCTTTGCTTTTGCCAATGACCAAACCGTTAGACCTGTAGTTTGCAGTTCTTGGTCATATTTAACTGAATATGTTGTAACTACAGCAACCAAGAATGACATAACAATTGCTGCAATGAATTGTAATTCTAAAAGACCAACATTAAAAAGAATAAGAACAAAGAGAATTACCGAAATAGTAATGAGACTGTAATTAATCTCTTTAGCATTTGATTTCGTTCTCATTCTATTTGCAAGCTGTACTTGGTAGTTTGTAGTATAGGTAATCAACAATGCTATTGCACCGCATACGAATAGATTATACAAAGCCCGGATGTATGAATATGGATGATCCGGATTCATTTTAATACCTTGGGCAAATGGTGTTATTAGATTCGGATCATGCAGCGCAAGGATCATTAGTGCAACACCTCCAACAAAGCTGGCAATTACCGCAGCCGGAGTAAACTTCTTCCAGAATATTCCTAAAAAGATTGCTATTACTAACGGTGGAGTTAATGTTGAGTGAAAGTATCCATGCGCTTCATAAACTGTAGGGAAATTTTTAAAAGCTAGAACTGAAACAACTCCAAGTGCTGTTATAATTACAGAAGAATATCTTGCTGCTGCAAGTTCTCTTTTATCTTTTTCCCGTTTTCTCTCTTTAGCTCTTTCAATATATTTTTCTACAGGTCTGTAAATATCATTAATAAAAATTGCAGCAGTTGCATTTATTAATGTATCAACAGTTGACATAAGTGCAGCAGTTAATGCGGCCATAATAAATCCAAATACACCAGGTAATGCAACGATGTTAGCAACAACAACAAAAATCTGATCTGGAGATGTGTTTGGAGGAACGAGTTCCGGATTAGTGATCGATAAAGCTTTTCCAATCCAACCGGCATTACCAACAACAATAGCAGAAAGTGGGAGCATGAAAAGAATATTGAATGAGGCTGCTTTTCTTCCTTCATCAACACTCTTTGTTGCCATGAACCTCATTATGAGCCCCATGTTCATAAATAAAAATCCTATTGAGCCGGCAACACCATCCTGCCAAAATATTCCTATAAAATTAAAGTCTGGGGGTTTGTTAAGATCAGCAAGTGGGAGTTTCCAAGATGTTGGCAGTACTTCCCAAAACACATCAAATCCTCCGAGATATGAAACTCCTAAAAAGAATAATAGGAAACCTGCGAAAAGGAGAATGAACCCTTGCAGTAGATCAGTAAAGATGACTGCTGTCTGTCCGCCAAATGTGATGTATATTCCTGTAATAATAGCAATTACAATTATCGCTCCCATAAGAGTGATCTCGAAATGAGTACCAAACAAACTAAAACCTTCAGGAAGCATAGGAAGCACCGCTTTCCCCAATGTTAAGAAGCCAATTCCAATATACCCGATCATATAAAAAAGCAGGAGCATTGTAGCGAGAAACCTTGCGGAGGGTGAAAAACGTTTTTCAAAATACTCTGGGATAGATCTTATTCTTGTATAAACGATTATTGGAAGCCAACCAAAAAGGAAGAATGGAAGGAAGAACCAATCGTTGATATATGTCATAGTGGATGAAAGCCCATACTCAAATCCCTTTGCTGAGTATTTAACAAAACTATGGCTTCCAACTCCGGTAGCAACAATAGAAAAAGCAATTAGCCACCATTTAAATCTTCTTCCACCAAAAAAGAAATCCTTTGTGCTTCTATTGTACTTACCAAAATAACTACCAAAAAGCATAATGGCTAAAAAATAGGCAACCATTACTATCCAGTCAGTAGATGATCCGATATTATGAAATGTCGTTTGAAGATTACTTGTTGTTGTTTCCATATTTTACCAATAAAGAGCTGCGAGTGTCGTTAATGCATGAAAAGCTACAAAATAAAAGAATCCAAATATTAATACTTTATACCAAAATCGATGGCGTTTTTTCTTTAAATCAATAGCATTACTTTTTTTTATTATGATCATTCCTACGAGGAAGAATAATCCGCCAACGCCATACAAATAAAGAAAGGGAAGCCATGTATGAGAAATCTCAGGCATAATTAAGCTCTAGTTTTATAGTTGAATATATTTTTTCAAATTTAAGTAAGGATATGTTTACTTGCAAATCAATTTCAGAGATATTCTTTGTCGGTAAATTGAATCGATAAAACTGTTATTCAGTAATTTTATTATATGCCTTCATGCCCCCGATAACGTTTTCTGCATTGAATCCCTTACTGTTTAATAATGCTGTTGCATCCTTAGAGCGATTGCCGGATCTGCATATTATTGCAATATGATTCTTTTTGTATTTATTTAATTCATTAAGTCTTTCATCTAATTCTTGTACTGGAATATTTATTACCCCATCAATATGTCCATGCTTGCCTACTAGCTCTTCTGGATTTCTAACATCAAGAATAATGAGAGTTGTATCAGTTTCCATTGCTTGTTTCAACTCTATAACGTCCATCTCTTTGATGTTAACAGTCTCTCCAGATGTGCAGCCAATTAAAAAAGACAGTAATATTATAGTCATTATCAAAATAGAGTTTTTCATTTTTCTTCTCACCTGGTTAATCACCAACTTACGAATGGCTTTGTTTGATCAAATTAATCATCGCAGTAACAGCATTTTTTTGGTAATGAATTTATTCTCAAAAACAATTGTATAGAAATATACGCCGCTTGCTAGCTTTGATGCATCAAATAATGCCCTATGTATCCCCTTTTTCATGTGTCCATCTACAAGGTCTGTTATAGTTTCTCCTAATATATTACTCACTTTAATTTTAACCTTACCTTCTTTAGGAAGTGAATAAACAATTGTAGTAGTTGGATTAAAGGGATTGGGATAATTTTGTTTAAGTTCAAATTTCGATGGCAATTGTTCAGACTGCTTAGCATCGGTTGTAATATATGACTTTAATGTTTGAAAAGTAAATTTATCGTTAAAAGTTATAGGTCTTCTCGTGAAAATAAAATTCGTGTCTCCCACTGAAGGCAACACTGGAGAATTCCCTTCATATTCACTCTTCATACTTGCATGATATTGCGGAAATGATGTTGCATACTTTTGCGGAGTGATTAAACCAACTTCTTCACCTGGGTCCCATTTTAGATTATCTAATGGACTTCTTTCAATGACAACTAAATCTATTTTTTCATTATCTGTTAAGCTCCAGGCATAGAATGGGCACATTACAACCTTTTGACCGGTCACATTGTATGCTGAGTCTAACGGCTCAGTATAGGTACCGTCGGATAGCGTATCTGTATTTCCCCAAACGATCACAACATCTATAGGAGCTAATTTTTTGTTTCCCAATCCTGTTCCAACTGAAAAATTAATATTAGAACCACTGTTATTTACAAAGTAAGACCTTTCAAAATCTAGACTAAATTTAAAAACTGGATTTAATTCAACAGCTACACCTTCGAAAGTATCAGTTAAATAGAAAACTCCTTCACCTTTATCAATTGGATAATTATCAACCACAGTGGTTCCCTTTGATACGTTTTGAATTGTTGCTCTGGAATTAAACTCATCAACAATATCGAAAGTTATTTCATAATTATCACCGGTAAGTTGTGTAGAGTCCATTACATGAACATAAAACCTACTCGTTGTGGCTCCATCAGTATGTTCAACTGTATTAGATTTAATTACACCTTCAGGATAAATCGGATCTACAGTTTTTGAGATAATATCAAAATCTTCATACTTACCCCAGCTTGCATAAGTAACAAGCAATTTATCATCGTTTGTTATAACAAAATCTGGTTCCCATTGATAGTTATCCGTATAATCATTGATCTTCGTTTCAAAACTTAATTTGTTCAAATCATTATCAAGCACGCTATAATAAACCCCCTCTCTACTCCCATCCTGCTTCCAGCTTGACCAGACAACAGCAATATTGTTATCTAATGTTTTATTGATTTTAGGCAACCACTGATAATTAACTGTTGTGTTATTTACCAAAACCTCATTACCAATTTTTACTCCAAGTGTGCTAAACTTTTGAATATAGATTCCGCCCCAATGACCATCCTGATCCCAACTACACCATGTTACAGCAAATGAAAGATCATCAAATGTTTCAACGTCAGCAAACCATTGGTAATTTTCAGTATAGGTATTAACTACAAATTCATCCTTTGAAACACTTCCATCACTGTTAAATACTTTTGCATATATATCATACCCGGGATTTGTTACTCCATCTGTGATTGTTTTCCAGGACTCCCACACAACAATATAGCTGCCATTATTGAAGTGTTTGATCGCAGGCCTTCCTTGGCCATTGGTCGTAGTATTGTTAACTAAGGTTTCTATACCAATTTTAATCCCGTTAGCGTCATATCTTTGTAAGTATATATCCTTAAGTTCCACCTGATTCCACGATTCCCAAACAACTACAAAAGTTCCATTACTGTGCATTGAAACCACTGGCTTTGTTTGTGAATTTGCAGTTGTAGTATTAATTAGAAACTCATCACTTGTAGGAATATCGTTTTTATATAATCGCCCTTTAACATCGAAAATAGAATCAAAATCTTCAGTATGAGATGCCCACACAACTATAAAATCTCCATCTGCATTCATGTCTAAAGATGGTCGTTCTTGCTCATTAGCTGTTATTGTATTTGCTTGTGTTTCTTCACCAACTTTATTGTTGTTTGCATCAAATAATTGAAAATAAATATCACTTTGAGAATTTGTGGATACTTGATTTTCAGAATCCCAAAGAACTATATAGTTTCCTTCAGAATCTCTAGCTATATGGGGATCTCGTTGTGATGTATCAGTAAAAGTGTTCACTAAAATCTCTGCTTGCCCTAATAAAAATGAGTTTGCTAACAGTAATATTATAAATAAATTTTTCATTCTCCCCCCTACTTCATTTGAAAATCTTGTAATGGATAAGAACCAGCATCCGGTAAATTGTAATGCCACCATTCAGCACTATAAATGCTTAATTCTGCAATATCGTGCATCGCATATCTTAACAATTCTCTATTGTTAATTACTTCCTGAGTTAGATTAGTATTACTATGTGAAGCATCTGTACTAAAGTCATCAAATTCTGTTGGCATTTCTAATTCTTCGCCAGTTGCTAAATCAATTAGAGTAAGATCAATGGCACCTCCTCTATTATGCATAGATCCGCTACTAGGATTAGCTACATACACTGGATTCGGATACGCTTCAAATAAAAGATACTGAATAGCTCGTGGTCGATATCCATCCCAGATCTTTATACCAATTCCTTTTGGATATTCTTTCCCATTATGTGAGGTAACTGATCTTAAATAATCCTGAGCTAATTTTAAGGCGTTAGCAAGCTTTAATAAAACAAGACTTTCGTTACAGGTATAGAATTTAGGAAGCGGGATATCATCCTCGCCCGGAATATTAAGAAAACTGTGATTGGGTGTTGAATATCGAAGATCAATAACAATATCTGGAATTATATCTTTAGGATTAACAAATTCATCAAGTCCAGATTGAGCACTTAGAATAATTGGTAAAAGAGCTAATGAAATAACTTTGAATTTCATTCTATTCTCCAGCAGTTATAGATAATTTTCAAATTATAAAGCCTATCTCTTATTCTAAAATATTAAAAATATCACCTTTTTCATATACTGATTTTGTATTCTTTGTTCGAATGCTATAACTCGATAAAATTCTTTGAGGTATTTATAAGAAGGGCGTTACAGTTAAAAAAAGGGGTAACCTTTCGGATACCCCTTTAGTCAGAGTATATAATTAGCTTAACACTAATTAAATTTTATAGTGATTTTTCTGCTACTTTAACGGTTTCAATAATTGCTGCTGCAACTTTATACGGATCAGCATTAGAAGCTGGTCTTCTGTCTTCTAACCAACCTTTATAACCAGCTTCAACAGCACCTATTGGTATTCTGATTGAAGCTCCTCTATCAGAAACTCCATAACTAAACTGGCTAATTGATTGAGTTTCATGTTGGCCCGTTAATCTTAAATGATTATCCTCACCATATACTTCAATATGTTTTTCAATTGCATCTTCTGTTCCAAAAGCATTACAAATCTTTTCGAAAGTGTCTTTGTCTCCGCACGTTCTTAAAATTGTATTAGAAAAATTTGCATGCATTCCCGATCCATTCCAATCTCCCTCAACAGGTTTTGGATCAAGGTTTATTCTTATATTATGTTCTTCTCCTATTCTTTCTAATAAGTATCTTGCGGCCCAAAGTTGATCACCAGCTTCCTTCGCACCCTTTGCAAATACTTGATATTCCCACTGACCCTTCATAACTTCTGCGTTGATACCTTCCATATTTATTCCTGCTGCTAAACAAATATCAAGATGATCTTCAACTATTTCTCTTCCGATATTATATTCGGCACCAACAGAACAATAAAATGGTCCTTGTGGAGGAGGATAATAGCCGGGAGCTGGAAAACCATAGGGAGTATGATGCTCTAAATCCCATAAAACATATTCCTGTTCAAATCCAAACCAAAAATCATTATCATTATCATGAATGGTCGCTCTACCATTGGTTGAGTGAGGTGTTTTATCAGGATTTAATACTTCACACATTACTAAATAAGCATCTTCCCTTGCCGGATCAACGAACACCCTAACAGGTTTTAGCAGTAAGTCAGATGAACCGCCTTCTGCTTGACATGTTGATGATCCGTCAAATGACCACATTGGAGCATCTTCGACTTTACCGCTAAAGTTTTCTTTAACAAGTGTTTTGCTTCTCATCTGCTGAGTTGGCAAATGTCCATCCAGCCAAATGTATTCCAATTTAGATTTTCCCATAAATTACTCCTTAGGTTTTAAGTTTATTTTTGTTGTTTCTTTTATTGTCGATAATACAAATCGGGTGTGTGTTCTTGTTACACCTTTCCACGATTGAATTTTATTGAGTAAACTTTCCAATGCCTCAGTATCTTTGACAATGGCTTTCATTACATGTGATCCTTCACCAAGAATTGCATAACATTCAATTATCTCATCTGTGTCATTAACGTGTTCGGCAAACTTCTCAAAGTGCTTTGAAGAATCAATCACAGCCGTAATAAGAACAGTAATATCATATCCAAAGTATTTTCTGTCAAGTTTTGCATAATATTGGGAAATGACTCCCTTTTCCTCTAATTTCTTAAGTCTTTCACTCAAAGAGGGTAATGATAATCCTACTGCTTCAGAGAGAACATTTCTTTTTGTTCTTCCTTTTTCTTGAAGCATATTCAGTACTTTAATATCAATATTATCAAGCATATCTAAATTATTAAGGTTGTTTTGAAATAATGACTCAAAATATAAGGCATTGTCTTAATATGTGCAAATAAATTATGGGTTTTTTGTTAAATATTTAAATATTATTCTGAAATCAAGAATTTGTATGCATGTTTTTAATACTTGTCGTCTTCTTTATAAATTATAATTCTATTTCAAATTATTATAGTTATTGTTAAATTGAATAATCGAACAACAAGTGGGAGTAGTAATGAAAAAAAATGTAGGTTCAGTTGATAGATTGTTAAGGCTTATTGTGGGTGCAGTTATTGTGGTTTGGGGAGTATATGCTGAAAACTGGTGGGGACTTATCGGATTAGTTCCTTTAATGACCGGTTTAATGAACTGGTGTCCTCTTTATATACCGTTCAAGATGTCTACGATACAATCCGGTGATAATAAAAAAGAGATCTAAAGAAAAGAGGCTGCTTAAAACAGCCTCTTTTTTTATTAATTCGCTAAAACTGAGGTAACTTTTTCTGCAGCTTCTTTAAGATTAGCAGCAACTTCAAAGTTCATTTTTGATTTTTCCAACAATATTGCAGCTTCTTCTGCGTTTGTACCATCTAATCTTACAATAATTGGAACTTCAACTTTTGCTTCATTAACAGCATCAATCACACCTTGTGCCACACGATCACATCTAACAATTCCCCCAAAAATATTTATCAATATTGCCTTAACTTTTGGGTCTGTAAGAATAATCTTAAATCCGCTAGCAACAGTTTCTTTGTTTGCTGTTCCGCCAACATCAAGGAAATTAGCCGGCTCACCGCCAGCTAGTTTGATGATATCCATTGTTGCCATTGCAAGCCCGGCACCGTTAACCATACAGCCAACGTTTCCATCAAGCTTAATGTAATTTAATTCATACTTTGAGGCTTCAATTTCTAGCGGGTCTTCTTCGTCAAGATCTCTGTAGGTTAAAATATCTCTATGGCGATACATTGCATTATCATCAAAATTCATTTTTGCATCAAGTGCGATAACATCACCTTCTTTAGTCACAACAAGAGGATTTATTTCCACTATTGTTGCATCTGTTTCATCAAAAGCTTTATACAGGCTTAGTAGAAACTTAACAGCATTTTTAAATTGAACTCCGGAAAGCCCCAATCCAAAAGCCAATGCTCGAGCTTGATATGCTTGAAGTCCGACTGCTGGATCAACGGTTTCTTTCAGAATTTTCTCTGGAGATTCTGCAGCAACTTTTTCGATTTCCATTCCTCCCTCGGTTGAAACCATTACAACATTTCGCGATTGTTGCCTGTCAAGAGTTATTCCCACATAAAGTTCTTTTTCAATATTCATTCCTTGTTCTATCAATAAACGCTTTACAATTCTTCCTTCCGGACCGGTTTGATGTGTAATTAAGTTCATTCCTAAAATCTGTTTTGCATATTTGCGAACTTCAGGAATTCCCTTTGCAATTTTTACTCCGCCACCTTTTCCTCTTCCGCCAGCGTGTATTTGTGCTTTTACAACTTTTACCTTACCCTTAATTTCTTTTGCTGCCTGAACAGCTCCATCTACAGTATAAGCCACATGTCCTA
>JBDLIN010000142.1:0-9914 GCA_039714835.1 Bacteroidota bacterium
GAATGCTGAGGGAACTAAGCATCAAGGTAAATGGAGAGCAGGTTATGTCTGGGGATATCAGGTTGAGATCGATCCATCTTCCCGGGCGTGGTCAGGAGGTCTGTATGAGCCTGGTAACCGTGGTTGGGTAGTAACCCTGGCTTCTAATCCAGAGGCACAGAAAGCATTTAAGCGCAATGAATGGAACCACTTTAAAGTTGTGATGAATGGTAACAGAATACAGACTTGGGTCAATGATGTGCCTGTGGTGGATATAGTTGATGAAATGTCTTTATCTGGGTTTATCGGGTTGCAGTTTCATGGAGCCCATCGAGAAGAGCAGAAGGGGATGAAATCGATGTGGAAAAATATAAGAATTAAAACGCTGTAGTATTCTTAATAAAAAAAATAATTTACAAAAAGTGATCTAATATAATTAATAGTGGAATTTTTATGAAAGTAAGAGTAATTGTTTTTTTAGTCTTTATTATTTCTCTAGTAACAGTTAATGCACAAAATTCACCAGAACATGATCTCATCATTTCAGTTGATAGAATTTGGGATCGTGCTGCACATAATGCCTTTACAAGTTTAATTGAATTTAATGGAAAATTATATTGTACATTTCGTGAAAGTAATGGACATGTATCAGATATTAATGGAACGATAAGAGTAATAGCTTCAGAAGATGATGGACAAAATTGGTACTCTGTCGCTCACATTTTTGAAAAAGGAGTTGATCTTCGAGATCCTCAATTATCAGTTACACCGGATAAACGTATTATGCTTAATATTGGCGGATCTATTTATACAAATAGCGAGCTTGCCGGAATGAAACCAAAAGTAGGTTTCTCAGATAAGAATGGGGAAAAATTTTCAAAACCAGAGAATGTTGTTATTGATAAGGAAATTAAAAGTGACAAAGATTGGTTATGGAGAGCAACCTGGCATAAAGGGAGATCATATGCAACAATATATCAGCCTTCAAAAGAAAAATCAGTGCAGCTTATTGTCAGTGATGACGGTATAAATTACAAATATATTGCCACATTTGATGTCCCTTATGGAAATGAAACAACGTTAAGATTTACAAACGATGATAGAATAATCGCAGTTGTTAGAACACAGAGTAATGGATATATTGGAAACAGTGATCCACCTTATAAAAATTGGGAATGGAGCGAATTTGAATTTCGAATTGGTGGACCAGACTTAATTCTTCTTAAGGACGGTACAATGCTTTGTGCAGCAAGAGAATATCCTCCCGATCATAAAGAAAAAACTATTTTAGCAAAGGTTGATCTTAATGGGGATTTTATTAAGTTGCTAACATTGCCAAGCGGAGGAGACTGCAGTTATGCTGGTCTAGTTATGAAAGACTCCATTCTTTATGTATCTTATTATTCCACCCATGAAGAAAAGACTGCTATATACCTTGCAAAAATTCTTGATTTAAAATATGGCTATGAAAGTTTTGAAAGAATTGGACAACCTGTAGTAGTCTCAGATAAAAATGGTTTAGTTCAATTATCTTGTGAAGATGAAAATGCAACAATCCGTTATACTATTGATGGCAGTATCCCTTCAGCAATAAATGGTTATACTTATGAGAAACCATTGAAAGTTTCGAAGACAACTTTACTTAGAACTGTTACAGTAAAATACAAATATCCAAATAGTAATATACTTTCACATTATGTAGGTACAGATCTATATCAAGAAGCTCAGGTTATTAAAAGAGATCTTAACAATGGATTAAACTATAAGTATTTTGAAGGTGAAGTAAAATCAACTAAAGAAATCGAAGAGCTTACTCTATATAAAACTGGAATAATTTCTAATATTACTAATTCAATGCGACATCGCGATTATGACCATGCAATTATTTTTAATGGATATCTAAAAATTCCTGAAGATGGAGTATATAATTTTTACTTAACATCTAATGATGGAAGTCGGCTTCATTTAAATGATGAACTTGCAATCAATAACGATGGAGCTCACGGTAGTATGGAAGAATCAATAACTGTAAGTCTCAAAAGTGGATACCATAAAATATTAGTGGAGTATTTTCAGTTAGGCGGTGGTAAAGAGTTAATGCTGGAATGGAGTTCCGAAAATATTAAAAGAGAAGAAATACCGCGTTCATATTTTTACCACTAAATTATTTTATTTATTAAGGCTTAATTATATAATCATCAAATGCTTAATAATAGCTTGGAGAAATTGTTATGAAAGCTTTTAAAATACTTAGTTTTTTTCTGTTATTAACGGTTCTTCTTGTACATTGTACTGTGAAAACAGGAGAACGATCCGATAGTAATGCTAAGCTTGTTGGACAACAACCTGATGGTAGTATATTGGTACCAACCAATCAATTGCTAAGACCTGCAGGATATCAGATCAAATTTCAAGGTAGACCGGTTGATCTCGATCTAAGTCCAGATGGTAAATGGTTGGCTGTGTTAAATAAAAATTCATTGGAACTTATTCGCGTAAAAGATAGAACTATTATTCAAAGACTTCCTATTAAGCATGGTGGTTCTTATAATGGAATTGCATTCTCAGATGATAGTAAGAGAATATATGTCAGTCAAGCAAGAAATTATATACTGATCGCGGAGATGGATAAAGATAACGTGATTACTTGGAAGGATAAAATTAAATTTGCCGCACCGACAATTGGTGGTCATGCAGTTCCAGGAGGAATTGTATTAAACAAGAAAAACAATAAATTATATGTAACACTCAATCGGAAAAACACATTAGCATCTGTAACTTTATCAAATAAAAGAATAAAAGAAATTCCAGTGGGTGTTGCACCATACGAAGTTGCAATACACTCTAACAAAAAAGCATATGTCAGCAATTGGGGTGGAAGACACCCAGACGAAGGTGAATCAACATACAAATCATCAGGTACCGAGGTCTTAGTCGATCCTAAAACAGGAATCGCCAATAATGGTACTGTTTCAGTAGTTGATTTAATTGATGGAAAAGAAACCAAGGTTATAGAGGTTGGTTTACATCCAAGTGCAACGGTATTTAATCCCGACAAAACCCTTCTTTATGTTGCTTGTGCAAACAGTGATATTATTTCAGTAATTGATACAAAATCAGATGAAGTTATTGATGAGATCAGTGTGAAAATGAAAAAGGATCTACCGTTCGGTAGTGCTCCAAATGCATTAACTATTTCAAAAGATGGAAATCAACTATATGTTGCAAATGGAACGGATAATGCTATCTGTGTTATCCAGTTGAATGAAAACAATAAGTTGCTTGGATTTATTCCAACAGGCTGGTATCCCGGTTCAGTGATATTTGATAAAGAAGAAAAATATCTTTATGTGGCAAACACTAAAGGGATTGGTTCGCGAAATGTGCGAGCGGATAGACCTGGATATAACTCTCATAACCATATGGGCACTATTTCTGTCATTCCAACACCGGATAAAAGAAAGTTAAACAGCATGACCGACGTAGTAAAAGAGAATAATTCCTTCTCTAGTATGTTGGAGGAATTGAATAAGGAGAATAGTGCAGCCAATAAAGTTGCAGTACCTAGATATCCTGGACAAACTTCTTATTTCAAACATATTGTATATATTATAAAAGAAAACAGGACATATGACCAGGTATTCGGCGATATGCTGCAAGGAAATGGAGATACTTCACTTGTTCATTTTGGTAGAGACGTGACTCCCAATCATCATGCGCTTGCTGAAGAATTTGTTCTTATGGATAATTATTACTGCAGCGGTATACTCAGTGCTGATGGACATCAATGGACAGATGAAGCTTATGTTACAGATTACCTAGAAAAATTTTTTGGCGACTTTCCAAGAAGTTATCCCTACGATGGCGGAGATCCGCTTGCCTATTCACCAACCGGATTTATTTGGGATAATGTAATGAATCATGGATTAACATTCCGCAATTATGGAGAATTTGTTGACGCAATTATTGAACCGAGGAATGCAACCTTTTCGGAGATTTATGATGATTTTGTAAATGGTTCAAATAAAATAAAAATTCGAGCTAAATGTAATTTACCCCAAATGGAGCCGTATACTTGTCCAACTTTCATTGGATTTCCAAACAAAGTACCTGATCAATATAGAGCAGAAGAATTTATTAAGGAACTTGAAGAATTTGAAAAAAATGATAATTTCCCAAATTTTGTTATTATGCTGCTTCCAAATGATCACACTTCAGGTACTAGGCCTGGTCGGCCTACACCAGAAGCGGCTGTTGCCGATAATGATCTAGCCTTGGGTAGAATTGTTGAAGCAATTTCACACAGTAAATTCTGGTCTGAGACATGTATTTTCGTTACAGAAGATGATCCTCAAGCCGGACTTGATCATGTCGACGGACATAGAACAGTTGGGTTAGTAATTAGTCCATATACTAAAAGACATGAAGTTGTATCAACGTATTACACACAAATAAATATGTTCCGTACAATAGAAAATATTCTTGGTATTCCTCCTCTTAATCAATTTGATCTTGCTGCAGAACCTATGGTAGAATGTTTTACAAATGAGTCCGATCTTACTCCATATAATGCTCTTCCAAGTAATATCCCATTAGATCAAATAAATCCTGAATTATCAAGTTTATCAGGAGATAAATTGTATTGGGCTAAAAAATCATTGGAGCAAAACTTAGATGATTACGATAGAATTGATGAGGATATATTTAATAAAATTATCTGGTATTCAGTAAAAGGGTATGATGTACAATATCCACTTTTAGCTTCAAATATAAAATAAATTAACACTTATAAAATAAAGGTTACAAATGAATAAAAAAATCAAATGGGGAATAATTAGTACTGGAAGTATTTCTAATAGTTTTGCAGAAGCGTTAAAAATACTCCCAGATGCTGAACTTGCAGCTGTTGCATCACGAACACAAGAAAAAGCAGATGAATTTGCACATAAGCATGATATCCCAAAAGCTTATGCTACATATCAAGAATTAGCAGATGATCCAGAAATCGATGTGGTTTATATTGGAACGCCGCATACATTCCATCTTGAAAATAGTGTTATGTGTATGACCAAAGGGAAATCAGTTCTGTGCGAAAAAGCATTAACTATCAATGCTGCTGAGGCAAGAGAAATGGTACGTGTCGCAAGGGAAGAGAATGTCTTCCTAATGGAAGCAATGATACCTCGTCAAGTCCCCTTACTCAGAAAAGTATTGCAGTGGATTAAGGATGGACGGATAGGTGAGGTGCGCATGGTTAAAGCTTCACGTTGTGCGCGTGGTGAATTTATTCATGGATCACGTCATTTAAATCCAGAACTTGGAGGTGGTAGTTTACTTGATGTTGGAGTTTATGTTATCTCATTTGCTTTTCAAGTATTAGGCAAAGCACCAATAGAATCAATTGGATTAAGTCATATCGGAGAAGTAGGATCAGATGAACAAGGTGCTGCAATTCTAAAGTATGATAAAGGAGAAATTGCTGACCTCTCATTTGCATTAAGGACTAATGCTGTTGATGAAGCTTATATACTTGGGACAGAAGGATACATCAAAGTTCATGATCTTTTTGCTGTTCCTACAAAAGCATCATTATTTATTGATGGGAATGAAGTTGATGTTATTGAAGAACCAATAATCGGTAACGCACTCAACTACGAAGCTGAAGAAGTAATGCGTTGTATGAGAGAAGGATTAAAAGAATCACCATTCATGCCATTAGATGAATCGATTCAAATAATGGAAGTAATGGATAAAATTAGAAAACCATGGGGATTGGTTTATTCAAATGATAAAGAAATCTAAAACTAAAATAAGAATTAAGAAAAAAACAGCTATTAAAGCATTCATATTAATTACTGTTTTTATATGCGAATCTGCACTATCGCAACAATTCGGAAATTTAGTGAACATGGGGCAAATTGAATCGGATGAAATCCGTGAGGCTTCTGGTATTGCTGCAAGCAGCAAAAATCCTGGTGTTTTGTGGACGTTTAATGATTCTGGAGGAAAGAATAGCGTATACGCATTTGATTCGCTCGGAAACCATCTTGGTAGTTTTAGTCTTGTTGGCTCTCGGAATCGGGATTGGGAAGATATAGCAATTGGGCCAGGACCAATTGAAGGAGAACATTATATTTATGTCGGTGACATAGGTGACAATTCTATACAGTACAATGAAAAATATATTTATCGGGTTAGTGAGCCCTTTGTTTACGTAGGTCAAGTTCCAGTTGATACCGCATTATATGATGTTGAAAGGTTGGTATTCCAGTATCCTAATGGAAACCGTAACGCAGAAACACTAATGATTGATGTTTTAACCAAGGATCTTTATATTGTTTCAAAAGAGGATCAAACCATAGTATATCGTTCAGCCTGGCCTTACACATTTTATCCCGAACCAACATTAAATGTAGATACACTGGAGACTGTAGTTTCTTTGTCATTATCTCGTAAGGCTCTTGGTGGTGACATCTCTCCGGATGGGAAGGAAATTTTAATTAAAGATAGGACCCATATGTATTACTGGAAAAAGGATGACACTCAATCGATTGGAGAGGCATTAGAAGAAAATCCGGAACTTGTTCCCTACATTACAGAACCACAAGGTGAAGCTGTGTGTTGGGCTGGTGATTTATCAGGTTATTTTACTCTTAGTGAAGGATTACATCCATATTTATATTTTTACCCTCGCCTTACTACTAGTATTACTACAGACAATGCAAATTGTCCATCTAAATTTAAATTAGATCAAAATTATCCAAATCCTTTCAATCCTTCAACAACAATTAGTTACCAACTACCTGAATCAGATAAAGTAGAAGTCGCTATTTTCAATATTTCAGGTCAGTATATAACAACCCTTGTCAATAAGGAACAAGCAGTTGGAAACTACCTGGTTCAATGGAATGGAAGAGATGATAAGGGTTTAAAAGTAACAAGTGGTATCTATTTCTATCGTTTAAAAACCGAATCATTGATTAGTACAAAAAAAATGATGCTTTTGCAATGAGGAAAAACCTGACATGGATTGAAAATTTTAATTTTAAAGATTAAACATAAATGAGAAAACAGTAAATGCAAATTAATCGTCCTCAATTTTTAATAGTTTTATTGCTGATGTTTGTATTCTTAATCTCCTGCCAAAATCACAAAGAAACAACTCGTCCAAATATTTTACTGCTCATGTCAGATAATCATTCTTGGAATCATTTGGGATGTTATGGAGACCCTATGGTGCAAACGCCAAATATTGATAGGATTGCAAAACAAGGTGTTAAATTTACGCAAGCTTACTGTGCCGCTCCATCATGCAGTCCTGCCAGGGCTGGGATGTTAACCGGCCAGGATATTTGGAGATTGGAAGAAGGAGCAAATCTCCATGGCACATTACCGAGCAAGTTTCCGTTATACACTGACTTACTGCAGAAGTCCGGATATTCTGTGGGCTGCCAGGGCAAAGGCTGGGGACCGGGCAATGTGAAAGAGAGCGGTAGGGAGTTTAATCATGGCGGTAAGCAATATCAGTCATTTACGGAATTTCTTGAATCTAATACTAATAGCAATCCATGGTGTTTTTGGTTCAGCAGTAGAAATCCCCACCGACCGTACGGAGTAGGTTCGGGAGAAGCTTCCGGTATGGATAAGAGCCAGGTAGTAGTTCCATCGTATCTGCCGGATAATGATGCCGTCCGTGGTGATATTTGCGACTATTATCACGATATACAAAAGTTTGATGATGAAGTAGGGGAAATACTTACCACACTTAAAGAAACAGGACAAGCTAATAATACTATAATTGTAATCTGTAGTGATAACGGGTGGCAGATGCCTCGGGGATTGGCGAATCTGTATGATTTTGGTACCAGAATACCAATGATTTTGTCATGGAAAAACAAAATTACTGCAGACAAAAAAGTTGATGATTTTGTTAACATGAATGATCTTGCACCTACCTTTCTCGAAATTGCTGGTCTGGAAATACCAAGCAATATGACTGCAAAAAGTTTAACAAATATTTTGTTCTCACAAAAAGAAGGACGCATTGAAAAGGATCGCGATTTTGTGGTAACAGCTGTTGAGCGCCATGCTTTATGCCGTTTGGATGGAAAAGGTTACCCTGCAAGAGCAATCCGGACAGATGATTTTCTATACATCAGAAATTTCCATCCGGAACGCTGGCCTGCCGGTGATCCACCGCTTTATGGAGATGTTGATGCACACATGCTGCATTACCCCTGTCCAACAAAAATGCATGTTTTACTGAATGAGAAAAACCCTGATGAACAAGGATTCTTTGAACGAGCATTCGCAAAGCGCCCAACCGAGGAATTGTATGATGTGAGAACTGATCCGGATCAATTGAATAATATTGCTGATAAAAAGGATTATCAAGAGATTAAAAAAGAACTCTCCAATAGACTGATTGGTTATCTCAAAAAGAC
This sequence comes from Bacteroidota bacterium, assembly GCA_039714835.1. Classification (GTDB taxonomy): domain Bacteria; phylum Bacteroidota; class Ignavibacteria; order Ignavibacteriales; family Melioribacteraceae; genus SZUA-22. The sequence continues at coordinate 8,424 of JBDLIN010000142.1, forward strand.
TAATGACCCACGAGTTACAGGTGGTGAAATTATTTGGGACAAGGCAAAATATTATGCTACCGGAGATTTTAAACCGCGACCCAACCAGGAAGCTATTGACCTGCTTGATTTAAAGAAAGAGTATAATTACTTCCCTGAAAATTAAGTTCATCAAATAATTTTATTATTTAATAAGGCGTTTATATGAAAAGTAGTACAACCGAAGAAAACAAAAAAAGTTCACGACTCTTATCTTTAGATGCGTTTCGTGGATTTACAATGTTTTTATTAATCGCTGAATTTGCCGGACTATTTCACTATTTGGTTGACCCGGTATTTGATGGGAGTATTATCGGTTTTATTGGTGAGCAACTTCATCATCATAAATGGAACGGTCTTCATTTCTGGGACCTTGTGCAGCCTTATTTTATGTTTATTGTTGGTGTTGCAATTCCATTTTCGGAAAGAAACCGGCTTAAAAAAGGAAGTACAGATAAAGCGGTATTTAAACATGCATTAATTCGTTCAACGCTGATGTTGTTATTGGGATGGGCGTTGTATTGTATTGGACCTGGAAAGATTGTCTTTCGATTCCAAAATGTTTTGTCACAACTTGCCGTTACTTATTTAGTAGCTTTTCTATTAAGAAATAAATCTATTACGCTTCAATTTGCAATAAGTATTGCATTTATTGCATTAACTGAAATATTATATAGAACATTCTGGGTAGTCGGATTTGATCAGCCCTTTACTCCGGATCATAATTTCGGAGCTTATTTTGATTTGCTGGTCTCCGGTGAACTATCCGGGGGGCATTGGGTTTCGTTTAATGCAATTCCTACAATTGCACACACAATGTGGGGTGTGATTATTGGGAAAATGCTTTTAAGTGATAGATCTAAAAACGAAGTATTAAGAACTATGATTATTGGTGGTTTGATTGGACTAATTGTCGGTTATGGTTTAGATCCGGCAACACCAATAATAAAACGAATTTCTACAAGTTCTTTTGTTTTTGTAAGTGGGGGGTGGACACTACTTACATTTGCTTTGTTTTATTGGATAATTGATATGAAGGATTACAGAAAGTGGGCACAATTTGCTGTGGTAGTTGGAGTAAATCCATTGTTCATTTATTTATTTGCTCATGTAGGTGGTGGTAAGTTTATTGCACAAATACATAAACCGTTCACTTTTGGATTATTTGGATGGACAGGAGAATTACCAGCAAACATTATAACAGGGATCATTACATTTTATTTTCTGTGGTATATTACCTATTGGCTTAATAAACGGAAAATATTTATTAGAATATAGGTGTTTTAATTAGCTTATGTTTCCAAAATTAATAATTGAAGAACTACTAATCGGCAATGCACTTAATTACGAAGCAGAAGAAGTAATGAGCTGTAGGAGAGAAGGATTAAAAGAATCTCCTTACATGACTTTGGATGAATCAATAGAAATAATGAAAGTAATGAATTAGATAAGAAAACTCTGGGGATTAATAAA
>JBDLIN010000143.1:0-9787 GCA_039714835.1 Bacteroidota bacterium
TGATATTTTAGAAAAATTAAAACACACTAAAAATTCCTCATTAGAAAAACTTCTTATTGAAACCAAAGAGGGAACAATTGAAGTAGAATATTATTCTGAAGATGATTAAAGCTATGATGAAATATTTACTAAATAAATTTGCAAGTAGTAGATAAAGGTTTTAAATGCCCAGCCAATTAAAAATCATTTTTCTGATAATATTCACAAATACTCTACTATTTGCTCAAATAAGTAAGTCAGTATCATCAGTTACTTTTGGGAATTTGAGAACCGGGCATTCAGTTGAGGTTTTAGCAGAACTTGTCAATCCACGGTCAGTTGTTAGTATTCAAATAGTATATAAATCATTTCAGGATATTGATTTTAAAGTACGAGATATGGAAATAATTGGTAGTACAGCTAACTATATTATTCCAGGTGAAGATGTTAGTGCTCCTCTTTTATCTTATTATCTAATAATAAAGCTCAATAATGGTTATAGAGAGACTTATCCTCAAGGTATTCCAGATTTTGCCAAACCTATTGATTTAACTATAAATGGTAGATCTGATAAAGATAAAGAGATTCTATTTTTAAGTCCTTCTGAAGGAGAAGTTCTCTCACTTGAGGATATATTTATTTCAGTTTCACTTGTACAAGTTCCGGAAATTGTAGATGTGAACAAAACAAAAGTATTTTTAAGTGGCGAGGATATTACATCAAAGATAACTTTTGCAGGGGATCTACTTTTATTTTATCCAGAGAATTTCCCGGGTACAATAGAGAGTGGTTCAGAAATAATTGAAATTGAAATTTATGATAAGGAGGGAAAGCTTTACCATAGTACTTCAAGAGAATTTACTGTTACAGACACTGAAGAGGAAATGAAGATAAGCCAAAAATATAAATATAGTGGAAGTGTTATCGGTGAAATGAGAAATGAATATTTTAATGCAGCATCAACTATTTATAATAATATCGGATTAACACTTAAAGGTCAATATAATAATTGGCAAATAAAAGGTTATGGCTATTTAACATCAGAAGAAAATCAGAATGTTCAACCGCAAAACAGATACTCACTAACATTATCCAACAATTGGCTTAATTTGCGTGGAGGCGACAGTTATCCAAGATACACTGATCTATTACTAAGTGGAAAGAGAGTAAGAGGTATTGACGGAACTGTTAATTTTGGCGCTGTAAGTTTACAGAGCAGTTATGGACAGACAAGGAGAGGTGTAGAAGGATTTTTGCGTGAAACTTATACAAGCGATAATACACCGCTTGTCTCAAATGTAATTAAGATAGATTCTGCAAAACATGGCAATCCGTACGGTATGGTAGATTTTGGAGTATATGGACGCGACCTGCTTATTGGGCGGATGGCATTTGGAAGTCAAAGTAATATACTCGTCGGATTATCATTCTTGCATTCAAAGGATGATGTTCATTCAATTGAGTTTGGATTAAAACCTCAAGAGAATCTAGCTACCGGAGCAGATATTTTAATGAGTTTCGATAATCGGAATATTGTGATAAAAGGTGAAGCAGCTGTCAGCATTCTTAATTCTGATATCTCCTATGGTTCTTATCCAGATTCACAGATTGATTCAATCTTATCATTCGAAGGAATATCTTTAAAAGATACCAGGACATTGAGAAGATTAAACAATAGTTTTGGATCAATAATGACAGTTAATCAATTTATTGAACCGCTTAATTTTACTGAGTTATCTTCATTAGCAACTGAAGGTACAATTGAATTAAATTACTTTTCAAATAATTTAAATGCTTCATATATTTATAGAGGTAATCAGTTTGTTTCATTTGGTCAGGAATATACTCGAACCGATATTCAAGGATTTAATATACATGATAGAATAAGATTAGCAAATAATCAACTCTTTCTAACAGTTGGATATGAAAATTTGAATGATAATCTTCAGAAAACAAAACCATTTACAACAACATTTCAGACTTTCAGACTTTCTGCATCATTATTCCTTAGAGCAAATGTACCGAATATTACTATGGGTTATATTAGGAATGATAATAGTAATGGAATATCTCCCCGGGACACATTAAATTTATTAATCGATGATGTAACAAACCGCTTTACATTGAATCTTGGATATGATTTTGATTTACGAGTTCGTCATAACACTTCATTAAGTTTTATGGCTTCGAATCGTGATGATAATGGTTATTATAATTCAAATGCAAATTATTTATCAACATCTTTTTCCTTAAATAGTTTTTGGACAAAAAACTTACTTTCTTCATTAAGTATTACTTATTACGATAGTAAAATTTCCACTGTAAAATATACCTATACAACACTATCTGCTGGCGGAAGATATCGGATGCTTCAAGATAACTTGGAATTATCTCTTTATTACAATCCAAGTTTCGGTGATTTTCAAAGACAATCCCTTGATTTAGTTGCTTCATATCAACTTATTAAAAACTTATGGCTAAAGCTTCAGATGAGATATTACAACATGAAGCAAAGTTATAATAATTCAATTGCTGGTTTAACAGTTAGATATAACTTTTAAATTGATGAAATGAGTAAACCAAAGAAAAAAATATTTGGATTCTCTGAATATGTGATTATTCCTATTATCTCTGCACTTATTGTGATAATTCTTACACAGGAGATATTCTTTTCAATAAAACCTCTGAAGGAATTAGAATTAAAATATATTGATATAAGATTTTCTGAGAGAAAGCAAAAAAATATTAAGGACTCTGCGGATGTAATAATCTTAGGAGTTTCTCAAAGTGATTATGATCAAATCCCAAATCCCTATAATACATGGCCATGGCCAAGGTCATATTTTGCAAGAGTAGTAAACAACTTAAATGACGCAGGTGTTCAAGCTATTGGAATCGATATTCTGATGGCTAATGATGATACGTACTCATATCGAAATGATGAAGATCTGGTAGATGCTATTAGAACAAATGAAAATGTAGTAGTTGCCGGTGTAGTAGATATTGTTGCTGAAGGACAACAGCAGGATGGAGATTACTCGGTTGTAAACAAACAGTATAATTATAGAAATAAATTTTTAATTGCAGACAGTTCAATTGGGATAGTTCAATTGGGAAGCGATGAAGACGGAATTTATCGGCGTTATAAACCATTTGTAATTTCAGATGCTAACAAAAGAGTGATCCCTACTTTTGGCTTTGCAGTACTTAATAAATACTATAACGTAGAAAAGAACTCAACCGCATCAGTTAGGGATAAATTTTTTAAACACTATAATAAAAAAATCCCGAAATATGACCCTTCCTCAATGTTAATAAATTATTATGGTCCTAACGGATCTTTCAAATACTTTAATTTTACAGATATACTTGATGATGATTCTTTTCAGTCAGTTGATGAATCATATTATGAAACGACTATCAACATGTGGAGTGATCCTGAACACGGATTGCTGCAATCTGGGATATTTAAGGATAAAATTGTATTGATTGGATCGGTATTACCTGAAGATGGCGACCTACATCCAGTATCGTATAGTCTTGGAAGAAGAAAAGGTGATAATCAAATGTGGGGTGTTGAAATTCATGCAAATGCAATTCAAAATATTATTTGGGAAGATTTTATTTACAAGCAATCAAAAGCAAGTGAAGTTATTTTAATATTCATAATTTCGTTTCTTTCATTTTTAGCTTTTTCTATTTTTAAGAGACACAAAAGAATTCACCCTCTTCTTTCTGAAATCTTTACTCTTGCTTTACTTTTCTTAACAGTTGTATTGACATATTTATTTGGTATTTATCTTTTTGCTGAAAATAATTATATGATTGCATTCATAAGTCCTGTAACAACTTTTGTATCTGGGTATCTCTCAACATCCATCTATTATGCATTGAAAATATTGAAGCAAAATACGATGATCAAGGGGATGTTTCAACATTATGTTAGTAAACCTTTGGTCGATGAACTTCTATCTGATCCTGAAAGATTATCTTTGGGTGGGGAAAAGAAAAAGATTACAATTTTATTTAGTGATATCGAGGGTTTCACATCAATCTCTGAAGCAATGACTCCTGAGGAACTTGTAGATTTTGTAAATAGCTATTTACATATTATGACTGGATTTGTACTTGAGAATAATGGCACATTAGATAAATATCTTGGAGATTCTTTAATGGCTTTCTGGGGAGCTCCTCTAGAGGTTGAAAATCAAGAGTTGAAAGCATGTAAAACAGCACTTCTAATGCAGAAAAAAATCATCGAATTGAAAAGTGAATGGGAAAAATCTGCAAAGAAAGAAGTCAGAGCTAGAATTGGAATTAATACTGATGATGTAGTTGTTGGTAATATTGGTGGTAATGAGAGATTTGATTATACTGTAATGGGGGATGGAGTTAACCTGACTTCTCGATTAGAAAGTGCCAATAAGGTTTATGGTACCAGCATATTAATTAGTGATTCAAGCTATAGGAAAGTTGCCAACGAAGTTTTGGTAAGAGTAATTGATAAAGTAGTTGTGCAAGGTAAAACAGAACCAATACTTGTCTATGAGCTAATTGGATTGAAAGATGATAAAGATGCAATAGAAATATTCAATGCGTATAGTGAATACATAGAAGGTTATAATAATTATATTAAGAGAAATTTTGAAGATGCGATAATCAATTTTAGATCTTCACTTAAGATAATACCGAATGATCCTCCTTCTCAACTTTACTTAAACCGGTGTGAAGAATTTATAATGAATCCCCCTTTAAATGATTGGGAAGGTATTTCACACCTTGAAACCAAGTAAGCTTATTTTTGTGCTCTTTTAATGTTGATTAAAGCAGCTATAAAAAAGACACTATTGGCAAACCATGCTGTAATTATAGGACTCATAACACCATTCTTACCAAATGCCTGACTGATACTCATAAATACTAAATAGGCAAAAGTTATGATCAAATTTATACCAAACTGAAGGGCAAGACCACCTTTGCGTTTGTTACTTGAAAGAGGTAATCCAAAAAGGACAGTAATAACGCTTGCAAATGAAAACGCTATAATTGAATGATACTCAATCAAAGGTCTTCTTGGATTATTACCTGTATTTAATTTATCCTCCGCCAGTTCTTCTAATTCTGTCAGTGTCATTTCCTCTGGTTTTATTTGTTTTTTGATTACATCTTCAGGCTTGAAATGTAGATCAGTAATTATCATTTTATCAAATTTTTCTATGTGTTGAGCAGTATCTAAGAATGTCCGTTTAGTTCCTTCAGAAAGATTCCATGTTTGATTCGTTGTATCATATTTCATCTTCATACCATCGATTCTGCCTACCATCTTTGTAATATCAGTTGGATCGTAGTCTTGAATGCTAATTATATTAGCTCGTTCGGTATGCACATTATATGAAGCTATAGTAACAATGCGTGTTTTACTATCTTGAAAAAATATATTGTTATCACTTTGAATAGTTCCCCAATCCATATAATCTCTTTCGATGCCCACTTTAATTTTGTTCGACATTGGAGCAATGTATCCTCCAAAATAAACACTGAAAATACTTATTAGCAAAGTTGTAATAATGAAAGGGGCCATATATCGATATAAACTTACACCACCAGCTTTCAGTGATGTTAATTCATTTAGATCGGACATTTTACCTGTTACAAATAGTGCAGCTAATAGTACGGCAATGGGAGTCATGTAGCGAATCATTTGAGGTAGAAAAACAACATAGTATTTGAATATCATCGGAAGCGGAACATCATAGTCGATAAATTCATCAATATGTTCCATTAAATCGACTATAACAAAAATTGCTAGAAAAGTTAAAAGTGAAAAGAGTATTGTCAAGAGAAACTGCTTAATCAGGTAGATATCAATTATTTTCATTCTCTTCCTTTTTAACTCTTAGACTTTTAGGGATGAATTTCTGAAAGATATCAAAACTAATTGTAACTCTTTCTTTTGCACTTTTGTATGTCAAGAACCCACCAATTAGTAAAAGAGCTACATTAGCGCTCCATGTTCCCCAGAACGGGGAAAGCAATCCTCTATCAGAGAGTTTTTCACCGCCAATTAAAAATGCCCAATACATTAAGAAGAAGACCAAACTTATTCCTGCTGCCACGCCGAAACCTCCTTTACGGATCATTGTTCCCAAGGGGGCGCCAACAAGTATAAACAATATACATGCAAAAGGAATAGAATATTTTTTATGTATTTCTACCCAGTAATTATTTGTTCGCTCCATATTGTATTGTAGTCTTCTAGTGCTTGATCTAATAGTCCCTTTTGCCGATTTGATTTTATCTCCCACTCTGAGATAAATATATTTTTTTGATCTTTGAAACCTTTTAGCATTACTGTTTCTTTCAAGGGATTGTGGGATAAAATTTTTGTCAATCTTTTCGTCCAATTCTGTATGATATTTAACCTGCAGAATATTTAAACTGTCCACACGCTTTAACATTACTGAAGCTCCGAGTTCTCTATCACCACGCCGCATTGATTCGCTGGAAGATTGACTGAATGAAAAATCTCCTGCATCCATAACAATTTTATGTCTACCGAAAATTACTTTCCTATATGATTTGTCGTCATAAATATTTGATGTATGTATCTCACCGTCATAAAGGTCGAGAACAAGTTTCGATTGATTCTTTGTAAAATATAATTTCCCTCTCTCTGCAGTAACAGTATTAACATTCTTAGGATCTGACTTATCAAAAATTGTTAGGTCACTCATCTCGTTTGTTTGCTGATCTATTGAACGTGCTAAAATCGATTTACCTGGAATTTCATGTGAAAACACACCAGGAATAAGAGAAAGGATTGGTTTTTTACGTGTTATATCGTATGCCAAAACTCTTGCACCATGGTTAGCATCAGGATATACATAGTTATTAAATAGAACTAAAAGTGATGCAACAATAATACTGCCCAAAATTGGTGGGATCATCATCTTGTACAAACTAATACCGGAAGCTTTAAAAACAGCAACTTCATTATTCTGAGACATTGCACCAAATGCCATTAAAGTAGAAATAAGCACGGACATTGGAACAACTAATACAAGCATCCATGCCAAATTATAACTCACCAGTTTGATAATTATAATAGTGCTTAATCCTTTCCCAATAAGTCTATCAGCAAACTTCATGAAAAATTGAAGTAAGAAAACAGACATAAGTGTGAGTACCGAGAATATAAACGGCAGTAGATGTGATGATAATATGTATCTAAAAATAATCAACTTATTTTAAGGTATGTAAAAGTAAATTTATAATAGTTATTGGTAAAGTTAATCAATATTCAAAAATTATAAAATTAGAATCTTAGAGTGTTCCAATATTCTATTCTTACTACCTTCACTGATAATAAAAATAACAGTTCTAATATGGATAGAAGATATAAAAGAGAATCGATACACTGAATAAAATCCACATAGCTGGATGGATTTCTTCAGATTTACCACCGACAAGTTTTGCGATCGGATAAAGAACAAAACCGGCAGTCATCCCGATTCCAATGTTGAATGTAAAACTCATCAAGGCAATTGTAATAAAAGCGGGGATTACATCGGTTAAGTTGTCAAAATTTAATTTTACAATTGGTTTAAGCATGAGCATACCAACAATAATAAGTGCTGAACCATACGCATAGGGTGGAATCACTGTTAGAATTGGTGCAAAGAATAATGCTACTAAAAATAAAAGTGAAGTAACTACAGAAGTAAAACCTGAACGCCCACCGGCTTCAATTCCAGCAGCTGATTCGATGAATGTTCCAGTTGTAGTTGTCCCGAGTAATGCACCGACGATGGTTGCGGTTGAATCACAAAGCATCGGTTTTTCAATATCAGGAAGGTTGCCGTTTTCATCAAGGAAATCAGCACGATATGAAACACCGATAAGAGTACCCATCGTATCAACGAAATCCATTACGAGGACAGTAAGTATCACCGCAAAAAAGCCCCAAGTTACTGCTCCCGTAATATCCAGCGCTAAAAAGATCTCCGAAATGTCAGGAGGCATACTCATAAAATTATCCGGTAGGGGAGTTGTCCCAAATATAAATCCCAAAATTGTAGTGAAAATAATCCCAATTAATATTGCAGCATTTACTTTTTTAATCATCAAAATTGAAATTGTTAAAATTCCAACAATGGCGAGTAGATTAAAGTCAGTATGTAGATTGCCTACTCTTACCGGGGCACCGGGTACACCAATTGTAATAATACCGGTTTCGTTTAAGCCAATAAAGGCAAGGAAAAATCCGATACCGACAGCAAAAGCAATTTTAAGAGTTTCAGGTATAGCATTTGCTAGCCACCCTCTGATTTTTAACATAGTTAGTATTGTAAATAAAATTCCAGAAATAAAAATGGCGCCAAGGGCTGTCTGCCAACTGAAACCGAGCACTTTAACAACCGTATATGCTATAAAAGCATTCTCACCCATGTATGGAGCAATCGCAAAAGGACGCTTTGCATAGACACCCATTGCAAGTGTTCCGAAAAAAGCGCTTAAAATTGTTGCAACCATCGAAGGACCAACAGGAATACCTGCAATTTCTAATATCTTAGGATTCACAATAACGATGTATGCCATTGTTACAAAGGTTGTAAATCCTGCTATGGTTTCTGTTTTGTAGTTTGTGTTCAGTTCTTCAAATTGGAAATACTTTGCGATCATTACTTCCCTATAGCTAATAATTAGAAAATCTATTAATAATGAGAAAATTGTTTAACCAAAAAGATATTATCACTTCGCTATACAGTCATTATGTCTAGCTATGACACAATAAAAGGGAATTTCTAAATTCTACCTTCTATTATCGTTAATAATTGAATAAAAATGTTAATTATCAAAATAATACCAATAAAAGTTAGCCAGCCATTTTTTACAGCTATTGGATTAGAATGGTTTACACGGTTATACAATTCCAACTCCTTTTCGGTTGGAATTATTATGTCATCATTTCTATCCACAGCATAGAGAGAGCCATTCTTTCTTTGCCTTATAGTCAAGTTGCGAGTTCTTTTAATTTTTGGTTCGCTATTTTCCTCAACATAGTGTTCTAAGTAATATTCCTGTTTCATTTTCTTAATCCTCTTATAGTTAAAATATTTATACTTATTATGATATTAAAATTTTTTCGATTTTTCATCCTTCTATTATTGAAGTGGTTGTTATTAGTTGAACTCTTTCCATTGTTTGCCTCATTATTTTACAGTAGAAATGATTTCACTATTGTGATAAAACAACTTATTTATTTTGACATCAAATAACAAGACCTATAACTCAATATATCTTTGAGTAAAAAGTAATAATACTTATGTTAATTAATAACTTAGTTATTATTGATACATTATGAGATATAATGTAACTTAAGTTTTAGAATAAAAATTTTTACCATCTGTTTCCTATGGAGAATTCAATGGATCAAGTAATAAAGTATATTAAAAAGAATCGTAAGCAATACATAGAAGAACTAAAAGATTATATTCGAATTCCCAGTATCAGCACATTAGAAAGCAATATCCCAGATATGAAAAAGTGCAGCAAATTTGTTGCTGATAGTCTTAAAAATGCTGGAATGAATAAAGTTCAGATTATCCCAACTGAAGGTCATCCCCTCGTATATGCTGAATGGATGGAAGCACCTGGTCAACCAACAGTATTGATCTACGGTCACTACGACGTTCAACCAGTTGATCCCATTGAGCTTTGGAAAAGTCCTCCATTTGAACCTGTAATAAAATCTGGAAAGATCTGGGCGAGAGGAGCAGATGATGACAAGGGACAGAACTTTGTTCAC
>JBDLIN010000144.1:0-9726 GCA_039714835.1 Bacteroidota bacterium
GCAGTATACATATATATACACTGATTTACCTTCCACTGTTGAAGAAGATGAATTGAGACATTCCAAGTTTCCGAAATTATCACAAAACTACCCAAATCCCTTCAATCCAAATACAATAATAAAATATAACATCCCGACCGTAGAGCGAGATTTATCTCGCTTACAAGGGAGCGAACTGAAGTCCGCTCTACAGAATGTCACCTTGAAAATTTACGACATCCTAGGAAGAGAAGTTGCAACTCTGGTAAATGAGCAACAAAAACCAGGATATTATGAGGTGACATGGAATGCTTACAATCAAACAAGCGGAGTATATTTTTATAAAATGAAAGCAGGTAATTTCATTGAAACTAAGAAGATGATTTTGATTCGTTAATAAAAACTAATTAAATAAATAAGGAGGAACTGAGAAACGAAAAATTATAATTAACAAAATCAATAACAAATTATTTCGGGGGAAAAAATGAAATTCAAATTAATGAGTACAATTCTGGTATTCACAATTCTTACATCGTTCAATATTCTTGGACAGACACAATTTGTAAAACATATCAATAATCCGATCTATAATAACACTCCTCTTCAGTTGGACGATTATGTAATTATTAATAATTGTGTTGTTTATGAATCTGGGAAATATAATATGTATTACGCAGCAAAAGATAAGGGAATTAATAGTATGTCATTAAATATGTATATAGGTTATACATATTCAGTAGATGGAATGACATGGGAGAATAATAATAAAAATCTAATTATAAGTTCTGATGAAAAATGGGAAAAATATGGATTTTTAGATGCCATGGTAATAGTGGTCAACTCAATTTGGCATATGTGGTATGTATGCCCTGCAGATGAAAAAATCTCTGATACATATTTAGGCTATGCAACATCTAGGGATGGTATTAAATGGGAAAAACGAGAAGGAAAGCTAAACTTTTTTAAGAGTAAGGAGGGTTGGGATTCCGGGGGGATATTTCCACTCAGTATAGTTTACAACGGCTCCAATTTTATTATGTACTATAAAGCCTATGCAAATTCTGATTATTTGGCAGCAAACAAGAATTGTGCAGTTGGTATGGCAGAATCAGTAGATGGAATTACTTGGGAGAAAAATTTAGCATCCAATCCAGTTCTTGAGTTTAGAGATGAAGAAAGCTTGGAATATAATATCTTGAACTTGAGTGTGATTTACAATAAGGAAAATGTTGATAACCCATACCAGATATGGTATACCGCAAATAATAGGAGAGTTGATAAAAACGATTATATCTTTCATGCTTCCTCTAAAAAAGGAAGGATTTGGAAAAAAACTCCTCAAACACTTTGTAATAATTCTAAGGATTATTGGTCAAAAAATGGTTTTAGTGATATCGAAATAGTTCAAGTTGGTAAAACCTACAAAATGTGGATGGTTGGAAAAACTACAAGAGAAAGTGTTATTGGATATGCAGAAGATTTTACAAATTCAGCACATTGTACTTGTCTTTCAATTGATTGTAGGTATAATCAATGCGGTGGAGCACCGGAAGATATATGCTCTAAGGTATGCAACCCGACTGATGAAAAAGTGTATGTATGGGCAAGAATTAAATGCACAAAAGGAAGTGAAAATCAAATTCATCAAATGCATGGTGGTGAGGGAGGTTATGAAATAGTTGATAGAGTTCATTGTCCAGGGGATAAATTCTATACGTTCTCATCATTCATTACTTCTGATCCCGCTGGAACTGATGTTTTATTCGATAGTAAGTACTTCTATGTTGATAAAAAATTTACTACGGTTCCTGCTCCAAAAGTCGAAGTGATTAATATTGAAAAAGGCATATTTAAAGCAGATTACAGAGCTAAGTTAAAGTTGGAAAATGTAAGTGAAACTACTGGAATTGAAAATCCTCAGGTTATTGTTAGTGCTGCAAATAGTTCAATTGAATTAATAGTATCAGAAACAATTGAATTTAATAATATAAAACAAGGTGAATCTGAAACTAGGTATATATATTTTGACATTATTGATAATGATGATGTAAGACTGGATTTTGATTTTGAGATCCTCTCTGATGGTGTTCACTATTGGTCTAATAGTTTCAGTACTACATTACTAGCTGTTGATGATAAATCTTCTCAATCGCTTAATAATTTTACCTTGTCGCAAAATTATCCTAATCCTTTCAATCCAAGTACAGTAATTAGTTATCAACTCCCGTCTTCAGTGAAAGGTGAAACGGCAAATAGCTTGCCCGCCTTTGGCGTGGTAAAATTAGTTGTATACGATATTCTTGGAAAGGAGGTAACAACTCTAGTAGACGAAGAACAAAAACCAGGATATTATGAAGTTGTTTTCGACGCTTCTTCTCTTTCAAGTGGATTATATTTCTACAAATTAGAAGCAGGTAGCTTTACTGAAACTAAAAAGATGATTTTAATTCGATAAAAAATGAAAATATTATACAAAAATATGGAGGTGCTCAGAAACAAAAATCATAATTAAACAAAATCAATAACAAATTATTTCGGGGGGAAGTAATGAAACAGTTAATTTTTGCACTGCTTTTTATGGCATTCTTTTTAGGATGTCATGAATCAAACAGCGTTGAACCGATACTAGATAATTCGATTCAACAGAACAAATTTGATAATGAATTAGACGAAGGAGTTCCAGATTTATCATCCTTAATTGATGGAGATACTGAGCAACTTGAAGTTGCATGCGATTATGAATTTGATCCTGAAAATGGTTCTGGAGAGTGTTGTGGTGGATCGCTTGAATATTTTAAGGATCCAGAACCTGATAATGGTTATTATAATCGTCATCTATTTAATGCCAAAGTAAGAATTCCATCAACAATGTTAATCAATAATCTGCAACATGAAATTTGTATTGAATTTCTTGTAAATAGAATGGAAAAAGTAACAGCATCAGATGAAATAGTTGAAGGATCAGCATGGGGTACGTTTAAAATATTTTATAGAAATTCTGAAGTAGAAATATTCAAAGGTAAGTTCACTGGGGAAATTCAAAATGAGGAAACGATTATTACAATGGTTGGAAAAGGATTGATAAAAAATTACAAAAATAGAACTTTCTGGGCAAAGGAAAAGCAAGTTTGTAATTCTTCAGATGGAGTACTTAAATGCTGGATAGCAGAGATTAAGGGATATGTATTTCCTGTGTAAACTTATATTCTTTGATCATCTTGATAAAATATAATGAAATAAAATAACGGATATGATAAAATAGTATATCGCAAGTCACAACTTGGCGGGACAAAGAAAATGATTCTAATGCGATAATTAATTATTTAATAATTCGGGAGGTTCACAGAAACGAAAATCATAATTAAACACATTTAATAACATATTATTTCTGGGGGAAATAATGAAACAGTTAATTTTTGCACTGCTTTTTATGGCACTATTATTAGGATGCCATGAATCAAACAGCGTTGAACCGATATTGGATAATTCGACTCAACAGAACAAATGGGATAACAAATCAGCTGAAGGGATCCTTAACCTACCTCAAAAAGACTTGAACACAAAAGAAGTAGATATCTATTATAAATATAATTTTAAACCTGGAGAATGCGGAAAAAGTAACAAACCTCTTAAGTACATCATTGATAAGGAAAATATAGATGACGATTATATGTATAGGCATCTCTATGATGTTGAAATAGAAACACCTTCAACAACCGTGATCAATAATAAACCTTTTAAAACAAGTCATGTCTACAAACTGAATAGAATAGAAAAAATAACACCGGGAGGGAAGATCTTGAATGGTACAACGTGGGGTACATTTAAGATACTTTATGGTGATGAGGATAATGAAGTAGAAATGTTCAGAGGTGATTTTACAGGTGAAATTTTATTCAGTATGGTGAGTATTAAATTAACAGGAAAAGGATTGCTAGGTAGTTACAAAGATAGAACTCTATTAGCGTTAGAAAAGCAAGTTTGTAATTCATCAGATGGAAAACTACAATGCTGGACAAGTGATGCAAAAGGAAAATTAGCACCTAAAGTAAGAATTGATAATTAAATTAACCTTTTTTCTAACTGCCACCAAACGGTGGCAGTATTGTTTAACTATACGCAATATTAAAATTAGGTTTAAGAAATTATTTGATTATAATTTAGTCATTTATTAAGTTCTTTTTATAAAGATAAAATTTTATCCCAGCCTTGAGAGAAACTAGTAGAATATCTACAATAGTTTTCTCTTTCATATCCATTGGGTTTCTCCCAAGGTGATCAAGAAAGCTGGAAAATTATGGAAAAGAGAATTTGGAAATTTAATATTATAATATACATAATCACGGTACAAGTTAAGTTTTTGAAATTTGTTCTCCTTACACCATGTATAATATTATTTTTATTATTCTTTCAATTCAATCTTAATGCCCAACCAAGAGAAGTAAACTTCGAACATCTTTCCGGGAAAGAGGGTTTATCACAAGGTTATATCACTTCTATCGTACAGGATAGTTTAGGATTTATTTGGGTGGGAACTCAAGACGGTCTAAACAAATATGATGGTTATAAATTTACAGTCTTCACTCATAGTGAAACAGACAGTAATACCATTTCGGATAATTGGGTGAAAAGTGTTGTTATCGATAAGGATCAAAATATTTGGGTTGGGACGGGAGGTAAAGGAGTAACAAAATTAAGTTATGATGGGAAGAAAAATGTAAGATATCCTTTTAATGTTGTAGATAGTTCAGGGCTATGTCATGGATTCATTAGTGAAATGATGATCGATTCAGATGATCTAATTTGGTTTGCAACATGGGGGGGTGGTTTATGCAAATATGATCCTGAAGCAAATTTCTTTACACATTATAATAAAAATGATAATTATGAGAATGCGATAAGTGATAATGAAATCTCAACTTTATATGAGGACTCAAAAGGTTATATTTGGTTAGGAACGTTCAAGTCTGGAATTGATAGATTTAACAAGAAAACTAGGGAAGTAATAAATTATAAGCATGATGAAAACGATCCCACTAGTCTCTGCTTTAATTGGGTTACTGCAATCTCTGAAGATAATAAAGGAAATTTATGGATTGGGACATACGGTGGTGGTTTGGATAGATTTAATTTCATCTCTGAAGAATTCTATCATTACAATATTAGCAATTTCGAAGTGCATGGTTTTAAGGATAGCTTGATTACAAAAATATTTAAGGATTCGGATAATAATCTTTGGATTGGTACAGATGGAGGTGGAGTTTATATTTACGATGAGGAGTTAGATTACTTTGACAACTTTCCAATGGATCCAACGGACCCATCTACATTAAATGATAATAGAATTTGGAGCATTACAGAAGATAATTCGGGTATAATCTGGATTGGAGGATTTTCAGGCGGCTTGAATAAATATGATAAAAGTAAGAACTGGTTCAAACATTATAGGAGTAATCCGTATAATCCTAATAGTCTTAGAGACAATTTTGTTAAAGCCATTATCGTTGATAAATATAACAAACTATGGGTAGGGCATGATCAAGGAATAACAATTATTGATCGAGGTAAAAATGAATATAAACATTTTTGCATGGAGGATGGTGAGGGCTGTTTAAAGAATAACAAAATCAGAGCATTACTTGAAGATATAGATGGCTCGATATGGATCGGAACGTGGGGAGGCGGTATTGCTAAATATGATCCGGTAACAGAAAAGTATAAACATTATACATCTAACCCGGATGATGATTTTGCCTTATCTGAAAAATATATTAGAGATATTTATCTAGATTCCAAAGATCAAGTATGGATATGTACATCCCGCGGCCTAAACAAGTTTATTAGAGAAACTGATCAATTTGAAGTCTACCTAAATGATCCTAATAATCCGGAGAGTCTTTGTGATAACCAACTTTATGTTATTATCGAAGACACTTACGGTGATTACTGGATTGGGACAAGGAACGGATTATGCAGATTGAATCCAACAACAAATAAGTTTGAAACTTTCGTTCATCATCATGTAAATGATAGGATCAGATCAATTTACCAGGATTCAAATGGGCAATTATGGATTGGAACATTTGGGGGAGGCTTAAATTTATTTAATTACAAGACAAAAGAGTTTACCTCATATACTATTGATGATGGATTGGCAAATAATGTGGTTTATGAAATAGTTGAAGATAATAGATCATTGCTCTGGTTAAGTACTAATAAAGGTTTAAGCCTGCTGGATGCAAAGACAATGACATTCAAAAATTATACTATAAGTGATGGTTTGCAAAGCAATGAATTTAACGGAGGAGCTTCATTTAAAAGTAAAGAAGGAGAACTCTTCTTTGGTGGAGTTAACGGAATGAATTCCTTTTTCTTCACCAGAGAAAACATATCTGTTCCATCAATTGTAATTACTGAGTTTAAAATTTTGAACGATATTATTACTCCGGGTTCTCACCCTGAAATACTAATTGATGATATAAATAATCTAAATGAAATTCAACTTAATCATATACAAGATTATATTTCCTTTGAGTTTGCTGCTTTGCAGTACACTGCACCGAGCAAAAATGAATTCAAATATATTCTTGAAGAATTTGAAAATGAGTGGAACTATGTTGATGCAAGTAAGAGGTATGCTACTTATACAAATTTAGATCCTGGTGAGTATACATTTAAAATAATTGGTTCAAATAATGATGGCGTATGGAATGAAAAAGGAGTGTCACTTTCAATTATTATTACTCCACCATGGTGGGAAACTGATCTTGCATACACTGCTTATGCCTTGATTATAATTTCACTTTTTGTTGGTTTCTGGCGTTTTCAATTAAATAGACTTAAACTAAAACACGATTTTGAAATAGAGCGAGTTCAAGCTGAAAAATATCATGAAATAAATAAAATTAAATCGCGGTTTTTCGCAAATATATCACATGAATTCCGCACACCGTTAACTCTGATTTTAGGACCATTAGAGAATGTGCTTAATAAAACTGATGATCGAGAAACCCGTAGCGAATTAAACGTTATTCAAAAAAGTGCTAAACGTTTAAATGACCTCATCAATCAGTTGCTAGATCTGGCTAAAATGGAAGCAAAGAGCCTAAAACTTAAAGCATCCAACGATAACTTTATTCCTTTTATTAAAGGATTAGTAATGTCATACAAATCCTTAGCTGATAAGAAAAAAATTAGTTTAGAATTTAATTCCGAAATTGAAACTATCAACGTTTATTTTGATAAAGAAGTGATAACAAAAGTTATAGTAAACCTTCTATCAAATGCATTTAAATTTATTAATGAAAACGGAACTATAAAAGTTAACGTTAAGGAAAGCAATGATGATAAAGCATTAGAGATATTGGTAAGTGATACGGGAATAGGTATTCCGGATGATGAATTAGGTAAAGTATTTGATCGGTTCTACCAAGTTGATGAAAGCCATACAATGAAAAGGAAGGGAACAGGAATCGGACTATCAATTGCAAAAGAGATGATTGAAATGCATCATGGAAATATTTTAGTCGAAAGTGAAATAAATAAAGGCACAACATTTAAAGTATTTCTACCTCTTGGAAAGGATCATTTTAAACCTGATGAAATTGTTGAGATGGTACAGGATAATAGCGAAGAAGTAAACGAAGTAATTGATGAAGTTATTCTATCAAACGAAGGAGTCGATGCTGAGGGTAAATATCAATATCAAACATCAAAAAAGGACAAACCGATTTTAATGATTGTTGAGGATAATGAAGACATAAGAAATTATGTTAAAGGATATTTGATGAAAGAATACAATATAATTGAAGCAAAAAATGGAAATGAAGGATGGAATTTATCCCTCAAACATATGCCAGATTTAATTATCAGTGATGTAATGATGCCGAAAATGGATGGTTTTCAGCTATGTAATAAATTAAAATCTGATGAGAGAACAAGTCACATCCCCGTCATTCTGCTAACTGCCAAGGCAACAGATGAAGATAAGTTAAGCGGTCTTGAAAAAGGAGCAGATGCCTATTTGATGAAACCATTTGATGTAAAGGAACTACTTATTAGAATTAAAGCACTAATAGAACAAAGAAAAAAGATAAGAGAGCATTTCATTGATAATGGATTCTTTAGCTATGACAATGAAGATGTAACCTCAATTGACAAAATGTTTCTTAAAAAAGCAGTTAAAATAATAGAAGATCACATCGCTGATCATGAGTTTAACAATATTGTATTAGCAAATGAACTGGCAATTAGCAGAGCTCAACTTTATAGAAAATTAGATTCGCTTATAGGTGAATCACCAAATAAGTTGATTCTTAGAATTAGAATGGATAGAGCTGTAAAACTTATTAAACAAAATTTCGGAAATGTTTCAGAAGTTGCGTTAGAAGTTGGTTTCAATAATCCCGCCTATTTTTCAAAATGTTTCCAAAACCAATTTGGAAAAAAACCATCAGAGTATTAAAGCTCTCCAACACTTTTTTACCTCAACTATATTTCTATGTAACAATTTTACAGTTTTTTGATACGATAGTGTTAGATTAATAAAGATTTTCTTCATACAATGTAATTAAAGTTTATATAAGGAGGTTAACGGAACAGATAATTTTTTATTAAACAACAAAAATTAATAATAAATTTTTTCTGGGGGAAAAAATGAAAAACATAATCACTTATATCCTCTCTGCCATCCTACTCATTTCAGCAAACCTCTATGCACAAGAAAACAACAATGCAATAATTCTTTCAGATAATAGTGTTAAATCAATTGGTATTGCAATACAATCAGATAATGATGGTCTAAAAAAATCTGCAATGCTGATGATAGGTAAACATAAACTAAATCAGCCATGCTGTTTGTTGATTGAGCAATATGGGAGAGAAAAGAATATGGATTATAGGTACCTAATTGCACGAGTCATCTACATGGTAGGTTGTGATTTATCGGTAGAGAAATTCAGAACTGTACTCAAAGAAGAAGAAGTAACTGAACTAAAATATTTTTGCGAACTTCTGGATAAGAATTATCAATTTGCACAAAATTGAAGCTTGAAAATAAATATAAATAAACTTAACACTGAAGAGATTGTGTTAAAAGTAAATTATATTAATCCCACGTTTCAGCGTGGGATTGACAAGCTAAAAACGAACTCTCCCAAATGGGTTTTTCATGAAAGGGTGCCTTTGGAAAACCCGTTTGGGTGTTTTTTTAACAGCATCTGAATAAAATAGTTGTTAATAAAAGCTTAAAATTCTGTTAAGATTGAATAAAAATTGTACGATGAGACAATATTACTGTATTTTGAGACGATTGTGTTAGATAAATGCAACAATGATCTGTATTCTATATTTGAAATTTATCCCAAAATCTATATTGGGGATGAATTTAATGTGACACAGTAAAATTTTGAAAATTTGATTGTTTTTTAGATTAGATGATAGGACACTGCATTTTAATCTTATATTAAACTTCCGGGGTAAAAGTGAATTGAGGAAACTTGGCTGGGAGTTTCTTTGTGATACTCACTTGTATTTAGCCCAATCCCGATTCTCGGGGTTGGGCTAATTTTATTAATAATACTCAGTAAGGGATTAAATATAAAAAGGCGGGAGGAAGTCCCGCCAATGCCGAAGACACTCCTTCGGAGAAAATAAGGCGGACAAGCCCAGCCAAACCTATCCGCCTATCTATCAGTATAAGAGTAGGGTCCTGACTTTAATATAAAGCTTCAGTGTTAATGAAATTGT
>JBDLIN010000145.1:0-9648 GCA_039714835.1 Bacteroidota bacterium
AAATTCAAGTAGTGGAATTGAAACAAAATCTGGTACATGGAGCACTTCTGGAAATAAAGTTTCATTTGCATTAGAGAGTGCATCTGGAAAGGTTAATACATATGAATACACATATAACATTGATGAAAAAATAATGAATCTCTCATTTGAAGATATTTTTGGTCGTACGCATTATTATGAATTTACAAAGCAATAATTGATATGGATCCTCGGATGATGAATTCAAAAATTGTTAATACTATTAGCTTAGTTACAATACTTATCTTTCTTTTGATATTAATTAATTCATGTGCTGAAAACAATAATCCGCCAAATATCATTTTTATTTTGTCAGATGATGTTTCTTACAGAGATTTTGGATTTACTGGA
This sequence comes from Bacteroidota bacterium, assembly GCA_039714835.1. GTDB lineage: Bacteria > Bacteroidota > Ignavibacteria > Ignavibacteriales > Melioribacteraceae > SZUA-22. The sequence goes on from JBDLIN010000145.1 coordinate 370, forward strand.
CAAAAGATGTTTGAAACTCCAAATATTGATCAATTAGCGGAAAATGGTTTGATGTTTACGAGTGCTTACGCTGGCTCTCCGGAATGCGCCCCTTCAAGAGCAAGTCTGATGACAGGAATGCATATGGGGCACAGCCGCGTTCGTGCTAACCGATCAGTAAGAGGACAAGAGCATTTGCTTAAAGAAGATGTTACTATTGCAGAAGTTTTGAAAAAAGCTGGTTATAAGACAGGCTTTATTGGTAAATGGGGGATAGGTTTACCGGGAACAGAGGGAGTTCCACATAAACAGGGATTTGATTATTCATTTGGTTTTTATGATCAGCTTAGAGCTCATACTTTTTATCCAGATTATTTAATTGAAAATGGAGAGAAAATTGAGTTACCTGAAAATCACGGTTTCAATATGGAGAAGGTTTATGAATATGCCAAGCGTCCAATAGATAATATAGAGGATGTAAAAAATATTTATGAAAATGGTATGCTTGTAGCTGATGGGGTTGATGATCCTACCAAAGTGAAAAATTCTGAAGACCTATTTCAGCATAGTGCTCTTAAATTTATTAAAGAGAATAAAAATGATCCTTTCTTTTTATACTATGCTACACAATTACCTCATGGTCCTGTTATTACTCCTGTTCTAGATGAATATAATGACAAAGATTGGAGTCTGAAAAATAAAGAATGGGCTGCAATGATGAAGCATATGGACAGAGGTGTTGGTAAAATGCTGGATGTACTGGAAGAAGAAGGTATTTTAGATAATACTATTATTTTCTTTGCTGGTGATAATGGGTACAGCCAGTATGGCTACTTCGGTAGAAAGCCCTGGGAAGATGATCCACTATTTAAAAATAAAGGACCATGGCCGAAGGGAAAGTTTACTTGCACACATGAAGGAGGGATGCGTGTCCCGTTTTTTGTTTATTGGAAAGGTAAGATCAATTCAGGAAGTTCAGATTTGGTGTGCTCACTATATGATTTTTTCCCTACCGCAGCGGAATTAACTGGTGTAGTTTCTCCTGAAACTGATGGGATTAGTTTATTACCTACACTAATTAATAATTCTGCAGAACAGCAAAAGCATAAATATCTATACTGGGAAAATGGAACCTGGTCAAGACATTCGCAAAGTGTTAGATTACAAAATTGGTGGGCATTTCGAAACCATCCAGATGAACCGATACAGCTTTATGATCTAAATAATGATCTTCAATGTGAGAATGATTTGTCAGATTCTAATCCAGAAATTATTGGGAAAATAAAAACTATTTTTCAACAAGCTCATACAGATAGTGAATGGTATGTAAATCCCGGTGAGAGTAAATCCGAAATAGAAGCAAAAAGGAAAAAAGCTGAGCAGGAAGGAAGTTTACAAATTCCAACTCCTCCAAACTCAACATCAAAAATGAAATAACAAATGTCGCTGGTTGATATGAAAATTATAAATGAATATTTAAGAAGAGAATTTATAATAATAATTGTTATTGGAATTATTGCATTATCAATTCCCCAAAAAGTATTCGCTAGCGGTGACAGTACTTCATATCCAAACATTGTATACATTTTAGCTGATGATCTTGGATACGGCGATATTGCTTGGTTAAACAAAGAGTCCAAAATACCGACTCCAAACATTGATAAACTCGGAGAAGAAGGAATGGCATTTACTGATGCTCATTCTGGATCAGCTGTTTGTACACCAACAAGGTATGGTATTCTAACTGGCCGATATAGTTGGAGATCTAGACTTCAAGCGGGGGTTACCTGGGGATACTCTAAACCACTAATCGATGATGAAAGAATAACTGTTGCTTCATTTCTAAAAGAACATGGTTATTCAACTGCTTGTGTAGGTAAATGGCACCTTGGATGGGATTGGGGATTGAAGGATAATATCAATCCGGAAGAATTAGAAACTGTTAAGTATGAAGATATTGATTTCAGCAAATCTATTTCAAATGGTCCTACATCAGTAGGATTCGATTATTTTTTTGGAATTCCAGCTTCATTAGATATGGTCCCATACGTTTATGTCGAGAACGATAAAGTTGTTGAAGTCCCAAGTGCAATAATTGAAGGCAGAAAAAATTACGAATTTTACCGTGGTGGATACTCCGCCCCCAGTTTTAAACATGAAGACGTTCTGCCGACATTGACTGAAAAAGTTAAGGATTATATTAATCAACACAAAAGTTCAAAAAATTCTAATCCTTTTTTTATTTACTTCCCGCTTAGTGCGCCTCATACACCAATATTGCCTACAGATAAATTCAAAGGAAAAACCGGTTTAGGGCCTTATGCAGATTTTGTGTATCAATGTGACTGGACTGTTGGCGAAATTGTAAAAACTCTTGAGAAGAATGGATTAACAGATAATACACTAATTATTGTTACAAGTGACAATGGTTGTTCTCCTATGGCGAATTTTGAACATCTGGAAAATTTGGGACACAATCCAAGTTATATATTCCGAGGACATAAAGCTGATATTTTTGAAGGAGGACATAGAATTCCATTTATTGCGAATTGGCCTAATAGAATTCCAGAGAATTCAGTATGCGACAATACAATATGTCTAACTGATTTGTTGGCTACTGTTGCTGAAATAGTAAATGATCAACTTCCTAATAATGCTGGGGAAGATAGTTTCAGTATCTTATCAGATATGAAGAGGAATAAAGAAACAACTGAACGTGAAGCCATTGTTCATCATTCAGTGGATGGTCTTTTTTCTATAAGACAAGGGAAATGGAAACTTGAACTTTGTCCTGGTTCTGGAGGGTGGAGTCCTCCAAGAGATCAGAAAGCAATTGATCAAGGACTTCCAATGATTCAGCTATATGATTTAAGCAATGATATTGGTGAAGAGACAAATCTTCAAGCACAGTATCCAGAAGTTGTACATCAACTAACTAATTTACTTGAAGATTATGTTGCAAAGGGGAGAAGTACACCTGGAAAAGCTCAAAAAAATGATACGGAAATCGATATTTGGAAATCACTGAAAAGGCGGATAAATAAAAATGATTTAATTAGTGTTGACCATCTCGGGAAAAATGCAAAAGTTAAAATACTAAATGAGACAAAGATAAAATATTCCCAATCTGGTAAGAGTGTGTTAGTTGATGGTATTCGAGCTAGTTCTAATTATGATGATGGTTATTGGGCAGGAATAGAAGGAGAGGATCTAGAAGTGTTGATTGATCTCAAAAAAAAGCAGCAAATCAATTCTGTTAGTATTGGATTTTTGGAGGATCAAGAATCCTGGATCTTTATGCCGGTATCTGTTGAAGTCTTTGTTTCTGATGATGGTGAAGTATTTAACACGATTGGAAAAAATAAGTTGAACAAACCATCATCTATTAAAGAAAAGAAAATTCATGATATCATAACAGATTTTAAACAATTAAAAACTAGATATATAAAAGTTAAGATAAATAGTATAAAAGAATGTCCCCAATGGCATGATGGTAATGGTGGAAAGGCCTGGCTATTTATTGATGAAATAATGGTTGATTAATTTTATATAAATTTTTAGTGATAAAAATGAAAAATATTGAAAAATTTAACAGATATTTAATTAAGCCTTTAGTTTTAATAATTGTTATTCTATCCCTTAGTTCGCTTTACTCATGTAAAGATAAAAACGATAACAAACCAAATATAATTTATATTCTTGCTGATGATCTTGGATATGGTGATGTAAGTTGTTTAAATCCTAATTCAAAAATACCTACACCAAATATTGATAAACTGGCTAGTGAAGGAATTACTTTTACAGACGCCCATTCCGGTTCTGCCGTTTGCACACCCACGAGATATGGTATTCTAACAGGCAGATATGCCTGGCGTTCCAGATTGCAGGCCGGTGTGTTATGGATATGGAATCCGCCGTTGATAGAAGAAAACAGATTAACTGTACCAGCATATCTGAAAGATCGCGGTTACCATACAGCATGTATCGGTAAATGGCACCTTGGCTGGAACTGGCAGGATAAAAAGGGAAAACCAGTAGAAAACGCAGGTGCAGAACTGGGGTGGAAGATTGATTTTAATCGTCAAATTGAAAATGGCCCGACTAAAAAGGGATTCGATTATTATTTCGGCACGGACGTGCCAAATTTCCCACCATATTGTTTTATAGAAAATGATAGAACAATAGGGATTCCCAACATTGAAAAACCTGACTCAATTTATGGTCGTCCCGGTGTGATGCTTGAAGGCTGGGATCTGCGGCAAATACTCCCGGAACTTGAGAAGAAGGCTGTTCAATATATCCATAATAGAGCTAAGGATGATAATCCATTCTTTTTATATTTCCCTTTAACTGCTCCGCATACACCCATCGCCCCAGCGAAAGAATTCCAGGGAAAAAGTAACGCAGGTGCTTATGGTGATTTTGTAAACCAGGTTGATGCAGTAGTGGGTCGAATAATGGAAGCCCTCGAGCAAGAGGGAATTGCAGATAACACCCTGCTTATATTTACCAGTGATAACGGTTCACCTGGCCGTGATGGAACGGATATGGCGGGTCCGATAAATTCTGTTAATAAATATGATCACTATCCTAGTTATATTTATCGGGGAATTAAAGCTGATATCTGGGAGGGTGGTCACCATGTGCCCTTTATTGCCCGTTGGCCGAAAAAAATTAAAGCCGGATCTAAAAGCAATGAAGTAATATGTCTCACTGATTTCTTTTCCACTACTGCAGCAATTTTCAATGATAAGCTGCCTGACAATGCCGCTGAAGATAGCTATAATATTCTACCTGCTTTGACCGGTGAAAACTATGATAAGCCGATCCGCGAGGCTACAGTTCATCACTCATCAACTGGCATGTTCTCTATAAGACAAGGTAAATGGAAGTTGGAAATATGTCCCGGTTCAGGTGGCTGGACATTATCTCCTGAAAAAGCCATGCAATCTGGAAAACCTATGATCCAATTATACGATTTAAGCAACGATATAAAAGAGCAGCACAATTTACTTAACCGTTATCCTGATGTGGTTTATCGTTTGACCACTCTGCTGGAGCAATATGTTGAAAGGGGAAGGAGCACTCCAGGTATCGCTCAGAAAAATGATGGTGATCCGGATATATGGAAGCCTATGGCAATTCGGAATGCTAGGTATAACATCTCGCACATAAACCATATTGGTGTTGGAAAACCAGTTCATGTTAAAGATAGTGAGTCAATAAAATACACAAAATCCGTAGAAAAGGTTTTATCAGATGGTATTCGCGGCTCATCATGGTATAATGATGGATATTGGGCAGGGATCGAAGGTGAAGACTTGACTGTTGTTATGGATCTGAGAAGTACACACCAAATTTCAAAGGTTGCCATCGGATTTTTAGAAGATCAGAATTACTGGATATTTCATCCTGTACAAGTAGAATTTGCACTATCGGAGGATGGCAAAAATTTCAAATCTTTATCGAAAATTACAAGTGAAGAACCTGTAAAACATGAAAGAAGAATAATTAAAGATTTAAGCGCAGATAATATAAACACTGCAGCAAGATATATTAAAATAACTGCGAAGAATCTAAGGACCTGTCCAACCTGGCATAAAGGTGCCGGTGGCAAGACTTGGATATTTATTGATGAAATTATAATTGAATAAAGTGATTTAATAGAATTATTTTTAAACAGGATTTTAATATGAAATTAAATATCAAACTCATTATTACGCTATTTATCCATTTACTTCTTTTAATATCTTGTGGTACTATTGGAGAAAAGAACGAATTTTTACCATCTGATGATCTTAACCTTAAACTTGATGCTCCAATAACTCGGTGGGATGAAGCACTTCCATTGGGGAATGGAATATTAGGAGGATTATTGTGGGGTGAAGAAGATACAGTTCGTCTATCCTTAGACCGTGGCGATCTGTGGGACCTAAGAATACCCGATCGCTTTTCAGAACCGGACTTCAATTGGAAAGAGCTGGAAAAACTTGTTGCTGCAAAAGATATGAAAACATTAAAACGCAAGTTTGATAGTTTTTATAATGTTTTCAAATATCCTACAAAACTCCCTGGTGGCAGATTAGAAATTATACTTGGCGAAAAGCAAAAGATTAAAAATTTTGAGTTAAAATTAGCTAATGCTATAGGGAAAGTGCAATTAACAAATGGAAGTTCTATTGAAGGTTTTTACAGTGCCGCAAATCCTGTAGCTATTTTTCGTATTCCGGGTCCTGAACTGGTAAGTATAAAATTGATAGCTCCAGATGCAGTTAAGCAATTAGAGTATCCAAAAGCACAGACTGGAGAAGAAGATGGAGAATACTGGTATGTGCAAGAGAGTGTTGATGAGTTAAGATATGCAGTGCTAGTATCTACTAAGAGAGTAAAGAATGAAACGATTTTAGCACTAACTATAAGTTCAAGTCGTGATGAATATGATCCTCTCGAAGAAGCCCGAGAAATAGTGAAAAATGCTTTAGATATGGGATGGGAAAAATCATATAAATCGCATCAGTCATATTGGAGTGATTTTTGGTCAAAGTCTCGTGTATCAATTCCAGATTTAAATCACCTTAAACATTATTATCTTGTTCAATATTTTTATGGAGCAGCGTCACGCAAAGGAGCGCCGTCAATTCCTCTGCAAGGTGTATGGACTGCAGATAATGGAAATCTCCCACCTTGGCATGGAGATTATCACCATGATCTCAACACTCAAATGAGTTATGAAGCTTATCAAACTTCTGGTCGTTTCGAAGAAGGAGAAAGTTTTCTTGATCATATGTATCGACTTCTCCCAAAATTCCAAAAGTTTGCAAAAGACTTCTACCATACTTCAGGAGCAGCTATTCCCGCTGTAATGACTCAAGAAGGTGATCCTATGACCGGCTGGACGATGTATTCTCTTTCTCCAACTAATGGAGCGTGGGTTGGCTGGTATTTTTATAAACATTGGCTCTATACTCAAAAAGATGAAGATTTAAAACGTGCTTATCATTTTTGCTCGGAATTAGGAGAAAACATAAATTCTCTTTTAATTGAGGATAAAAATGGAATTATGCAACTACCTTTGTCATCTTCACCGGAAATATTTGATAATACACACAGAGCTTTCTTAAAACCAAACAGTAATTATGATAGAGATTGTATGGAGGCTCTTTTCCGAGGACTGGAACATATGGCAAAGGAAATGGGAGAAATGGCACAAGCAAATAATTGGAGATACATTTATCAAAAATATGGATCAAGAGCGATAGATGAAAATAATATTTTAATGTATTCATCGAATGAAAAAATGCTGTATTCACACCGTCATCTATCAAATACAATGGCAATTCATCCCTTTGATATGATTACAATCGATGAAACTGAACAAGATGAAAATATTATTCGGTCAACAGTTGAGCAATATGATAAACTTGGAACAAATAATTGGTGTGGATATAGTTTTTCATGGATGTCCTGTCTTCGTGCACGTATTGGAGATGCAGAAGGAAGTATAAATAACTTAGATATTTATGAAAAAGCTTTCATTTCCCGAAATGGATTTCATTTGAATGGTGATCAATTGAAAGCCGGGTATTCAAATTTTCACTATCGACCTTTTACACTGGAGGGAAATTTTCTAGCATCACAGGCAGTGCATGAAATGCTGCTTCAATCATGGCATGGTATTATCAGAATATTTCCAGCAGCACCAGAACGATGGAAAAATGCGGAGTTTGAAAAATTACGTACTGAAGGTGGATTCATCGTTTCTGCTAAAAGAGAAAACAATAAAACTAAATGGATCAGAATTGAAGCGACTGTTGACAATCAGTTACATCTGTTAAATAATTTTAATACCAATAATATTCAATGGAGTGATGAAGATATTATAATAGGAGGAAGGAATTTTATATTGGATATGAAAGCTGGAGATGTTCTTGAAGCTGAGTTGTTAGATTGAAATATGATAATTGAGGGATTTATAAAGTAGGATAGTACCAAACAGAAAAAAACTGTGTGAATTTAACTGAAATTAATTATGAAAAAACATCTTTACAAAATATTATTATTAGCGCTTGTAATTGTGGGATGCAACCAAGAAAAAGAAAGTAATGATACTCAATTAGTTGTAACTACAGATATGTTGGAAGGAGATTTCTCTCAGCATGATAGCAAAACAAATATCATTAGTCCAAATACTCTGCAGATGGATAATTACTTTGTCTGGGGTGGAAGTGTAGTAAAAGGGGATGATGGTAAATATCACATGCTTTTTTCTTTGTGGGATAGCGGAGAGGAGCGGGCACCATTTCAGGATGGCTGGCTTCTTTCATCTAAGATTGCTTATGCTGTTTCTGATTATACTGATAAAGAATTCAAATTTCAGAAAATAGTTTTACGCGGCAGATTGTTCGATGGGGATTCAACTGCATGGGATGCCCAATCAGTACACAATCCTCATATTAAAAGGTTCAATGAAAAGTATTATCTCTACTATACCGGTTCGAAAGATCCTGGTGTACAACCGATTGGTTCACCAGGAGAAAAGTTGAGCAAACGAAATCGTATTCAGCAGGTTCAAAAACTTGGTGTTATTGAGTTTAATTCATTTGATGATTTAGTTAATGGTAATTTTCAACGTCCAGAGAAACCACTCCTTGTTCCTCGCACTAGAGTAAAAGAGAATAATGTTGTAGATCCTTCTCCTCCTGGTACTGTTCCTAAACCGGATAACATAATTGTTGTAAATCCATCGGTTGTTTACCGTCCAAATGATCAGAAATATTTGCTTTACTTCAAAGGGAATTTATGGGATCCGCATTGGCGCGGAGTACATGGAGTAGCTATAAGTGATAATCCTAATGGTCCATTTACAGCAATGAATGAATTCGTATTTGATATAAGATTAGATGATGGTAGAATTGCTAGTGCTGAAGATCCATACGTGTGGTATCATAATAAATATAAAAAGTTTTACGCAACGTTTAAAGATTTTAGCGGGAAAATAGCTGGTGCTGCACCTGGATTGGCAATACTTGTTTCTCAAGATGGAATAAGTTGGCAAAAGCCTGACAATTCACTTTTTATGAAAAAGGAATTAATATTCAAGAATGGTAAACATCTTAAAGTTAGTAATCTTGAAAGACCGCAATTATTAATCAATGAAAATGGCTCTCCAGTAGTGTTGTATGCTGCATGCTCCATCGAAAAAGTAGGTGGGAAAAAAGATGGATCAACATTCAATGTTCAAATACCCTTAATAATTAAATAGTACTTTTGTGGAACATACTTCACAGAGTACAACTTTGT
>JBDLIN010000146.1:0-9626 GCA_039714835.1 Bacteroidota bacterium
ATATCATTCCTCATTCACAATCTCATTTTCTTTTGCTTCAGCAATCCGTCTATCTTCAATTGCCTTCAGAGTATCTAAATATTCTTCAGCTAGCTTAAAGAAATCACTCCATGTTTCTTCATTAAACTGAAACTTTTCAATTTCACCTTTGTATTGATCTTGGGAAATATCATAGTAGTTGTAAAGACTATCAGTAATAAAATTTAAACTGTCTTTATCATGTTTGTAGGTTTCATTTGTGATCAGAATATCAACGTAAAGATGAGCAACTTGCTCTTTATCTATTTTCTGGTCTTCGTTACATCCTAGAGAAAAGATAGTTAATACTACTAGATTGAATATTAAGATTTTCACTTTTTCTTGCTAGCCTCAAAAAGAATTCTTTTCTCTTCTTCAGTTAAATTCTGATAACCACTTTCACTAATCTTATCCAATATTTCATCTATCCTTTTTTGATCTGTTTCCTCTTTAGGTTTTTTATCATTATCGATATCATAGAAAGTGGCTTCTTCAGCATTTTTCTTTCCAAAACCAGCTCTGTTTACTGTTCGTCTGAAATCAGAACTTTTCCCACTAAAACTAGATGGCATCTTAAATTTGCTAAAAAGAGCATCAATATTGTAGTGATTCTTTCTATCTAAAAGGATAAAAACGAATCCTGTAACTGCTCCGCCGATGTGCGCTAAGTGTGCAACAAAACTCATATTTCCAACGGCCATAAATTCAATCAGTACAAGAAATGCTATCAAGTATTTTGCTTTGACCGGTACCAAGAAATACAAAAAAATCATTCTATCTGGGAAAAACATGGCAAAAGCGATCATTATACCGAACACCGCTCCGGAAGCACCAATAGTTGGCGCTAAACCACCTGAAAAGATCGGTGCTAAAAATAACTGAAAAAATGCTGCACCAACTCCCGCCAATAGATAATAGAATATAAATTTCTTTGAACCCATTATATTTTCAATTTCCATCCCAAACATCCAGAGCATAAACATATTGAAGAACAAATGAGTAAAGCCACCATGCATGAATTGATAAGTAAATATCTGCCAGATTTGAAAATTGAAAGGCTGACCAGCTTGGTCAAGACCAACAATTGGATTTAGAGCAAAATATCTATTCAACACATACCAACCAGGATAATCACCAAATCTTAAATTGTCAAAAATCATTTGAATAACAAATACAGCAACATTAATAATTAGAAGTTTTTTTATCACTGGTGGAAGAAGACTAAAACCTCCAAAGCCACCTGGTCTATATGTTCCTCTTGGATCGTAACTCATTTATTTTTTCCTTTAACTACAAACTATTTTTACAAAATTACTCTTTTTAGAGAATAAAAAAAAGGAGTGTTTATCAATTGATAGACACTCCTCAACTATAAAATTAAAAAAGAAATAGATTAAGCATCTGTTAATGCTGCAACACCAGGAAGAACTTTTCCTTCAAGAAATTCAAGAGAAGCACCACCACCGGTTGAAACATGTGATACTTTATCTGCAAGCCCAGCTTTTTTAATTGCTGCAGCAGAATCACCGCCACCAACTATAGTTATGGCACCAGATTCTGTAGCATCCACCAAAGCATCAGCAACAGCCTTCGTTCCATTGGCAAAATTATCAAATTCAAATACACCCATTGGTCCGTTCCATACAACTGTTCTACTATTTAAAATTTCCTCTTTAAATAGATTTCTTGTTTTAGGGCCAATATCCATTCCCATTTTATCCTTTAAGATCATATCCACATCAACAGCTTCTGCTGGAGAATCATTGCTGAACTCTGATGCAACCAGAACATCAACAGGAAGCAGTAGTTTTACCGGTGACGTTTCAAATGATTTCAACATATCTTTAGCTAGTCCTAACTTTTCTTTATCCAATAAAGACTGTCCGATTTCATAATCCATAGCCTTTAGAAAAGTATAAGCCATACCTCCACCAATTATCAAAGTATCAACTTTTTCTATAAGTTTTTCTATTACATCGATCTTACCTGCTATCTTTGCTCCCCCAAGGATTGCAGTAAATGGTCTTGAAGGACTGGTGACTGCACTTCCAAGATATTCCAGTTCTTTCTGCATTAGGTAACCAGCACCACATGTATCTATGAATTTAGTAACACCTTCAGTAGAAGCATGTGCACGGTGTGCGCTACCAAATGCATCATTTACATATACATCGCCATAATTGGCTAATTGTTCAGCAAATCCCGAATCATTATCAGTTTCTTCTTTGTGGAATCTTAAGTTTTCCAAAAGTAATACGTCACCATCATTTAATGACTCTACTAATTTTTTAACTTCCGATCCAATACAGTCGGATGCAAATTCTATATCTTTACCAAGTAGTTCACTTAATCTAACCGCTGCTGGTTTTAAACTATATTCTGCCTTCACTTCCCCTTTTGGTCTACCTAAATGACTCATCAAAATAGCTTTTCCGCCATCAGCAATTATTTTTTCGATTGATGGTAAAGCTGCTTTAATTCTGATATCATCAGTTATATTCTGACTCTCATCTAAAGGCACATTAAAATCCACACGGACTAAAACTCGTTTACCCTTTAGATCCATCTGATCAATTGAAAGTTTATTCATTTTTAACTTCCTTAAAATTATTAAAAAGAAAGGCGGCAATTTGCCGCCTTGTTAAATAACTATTATTCAAGAATTATTTTGATGCCATGTATTGAATTAACTCAACAACTTTACATGAATAACCCCATTCGTTATCATACCATGATACTACTTTTACGAATTTCTCATCAAGCATGATGCCTGCACCAGCATCAAAGATCGAGGTTCTTGAATCACCTAAAAAGTCGTTTGATACAACTGCATCTTCAGTATAACCTAAAATATCTTTTAAGTTAGTTTCAGAAGCTTCTTTCATTGCTGCTTTAATTTCTTCATAATTTGTAGCAGTTTTCAAATTCACTGTTAAGTCAACAACTGAAACGTTTGGTGTAGGAACTCTAAAAGCCATTCCAGTTAATTTACCGTTTAATTCAGGAATTACTTTACCAACAGCTTTAGCAGCACCGGTTGATGAAGGAATAATGTTTTGTCCAGCACCTCTGCCTCCTCTCCAATCCTTTTTAGAAGGTCCATCAACTGTTTTTTGAGTTGCTGTTGTAGCATGAACTGTAGTCATCAAACCAGATTCGATTCCAAATTTATCATTAAGTACTTTTGCAACTGGTGCTAAACAGTTAGTTGTACATGATGCATTAGATACCATATCTTGGCCAGTATATTCTTCATGATTAACACCCATAACAAACATTGGAGTGTCATCCTTTGATGGAGCTGACATTACTACTTTCTTTGCACCAGCATCAAGGTGCCCTTGAGCTTTTTCTTTAGTTAAAAATAATCCTGTCGCTTCAACAACGTATTCAGCATCAACTTCACCCCAATTCAAGTTTGCAGGATCTGTTTCGGAAGTAACTCTGATTGTATTTCCGTTCACAACAAGATTACCATCAGATACACTCACGTCACCATCAAATAATCCATGTGTTGAATCATACTTCAGCATGTAAGCAATATAATCTACATCTAATAGATCATTGATGCCCACTACCTCAACATCATCTAATTGTACTGCACGTCTGAATACTAATCTTCCAATTCTTCCAAAACCATTAATTCCAATTTTTACCGCCATTTTATCCTCCGTTATTATATTAAATTAAAAATAAATAATCTCACGAACATTGAGCGCAAAAATACTTATTAATCCTCTGCTTTTCAATTAGAATCGTATGATACTATAAAATACTTTTGTATCTTTTACTTGAAAAAAGTAAATATTATCATTATCTATTATTTTAAATTCTAAATAAACAGGATAAACGATGGAATCAGAAACGACTTTTTTAAGATATGTACCAATTTTTACTGATCTCCCAGAAGAATCACTACAAAAAATTGAAAGAATTGGGAGAAGAAAAACATATTCTAAGGATGAACCCATTTTACTTGAGGAAGATTCTGGAACTGCCTTATTTGTAATTATAAGCGGTAAAGTCAAAGTATCAAGGTCCAGTAGTGACGGAAGAGAAGTTATAATCACTATACTTGGCGAATCAGACTTCTTTGGCGAAATGGCAATTTTAGATGGCCTTGCAAGATCAGCAAATGTAATTGCAACCGAAAAATCTGATGTGTTCTTAATTCACCGTAATGATTTTCTAATCCTCCTGCGGAACCACACAGAAGTAGCTATTACTCTACTTCAAGAATTAACTACGCGTCTTAGAAATGCCGACATGAAAATCAAAGCATTATCTCTTAAAGATTCGGAAGGAAAGGTCGCAACAGTATTACTTCAAATTGCTGAATATGCAGGTGTTATAAGAAAAGGTGTTGTAGAAATTGAAAAATTACCTGTCCAGCAAGATCTCGCTAATATGGCTGGAACATCAAGAGAAACTATTTCTAGAACTCTTCATGCATTTGCCAAACGAGGATATATTGAATTAGATGGAGTAAATCTTCGTATACTTGACTTTGCAAAATTCAAAGATACATTTGAGTAAATATGGATCCACGTATCGACCTACATATGCATACCTCATATTCTGATGGTTTTTACTCCCCTTTTGAGCTTATTCAAAAAGCACAGGAGAGAAACCTTGATATAATCAGTATTACTGATCATGATAGTGTCAATGCAATAGAAGAAGCAGTAACTATTGGACAAGATTATGGGATAAAAGTAATTCCAGGTTTAGAACTTAGTACAGATATTGAAGATAAAGAGGTGCATCTATTAGGCTATTTCATTGATATCAGCTATCCCGAATTAAAAAAATATCTAAGCTTTTTTCGTGAAGAACGTTATTACCGTGCAGTAAGGATTGTTAAAAAATTAAATAGTATCGGAATTGAAATATCGATTGATGATGTAATGAAAGTAGCTAAAAATTCAGCAGTTGGTAGACCTCACATTGCATTAGCTTTATTAAATCTTGGTATTGTAAATGAATACTACGAAGCATTTGAAAAATATTTGAGGGACAATGGACCTGCTTATGAAAGGAAAATACACGTTTCACCACAGAGTGCATTAAAATTAATAAATGATGCTGGTGGTTTATCCTTTATAGCTCATCCAGGACACTTGAAGGAGTCGATTCTTATGACCCTTATTAATGCTGGGATTGATGGAATTGAAGTAGTTCATCCTTCTCACAACAATTACCAGCAAAAATTTTATCGTGGAATTGTAAGTCAATACTGCTTACTTGAATCTGGTGGCTCAGATTTTCATGGAGGGAAAAAAGGTGATGAAAATAATCTTGGTGCTTATCTGCTTCCTCCTCAAAGACTTGAAGAAATGAATCAAATCCTCACTTCTAAGACATGATTAAAAATTTTCATTTGTGATACTAATTAAATATTCTCACCAATGGTCATGAATTTTTGACTGCCTGAATTCTTAAAAAATTGTAAATTAGTAACCAAAGAATTTATTTCATTTCAAAAAATTGATAAATCTTGATTTTCTAATATAAGGGATGATATGCTTCAAATAAAAACTCTCCTAATTCTCCTAACAATTTCTTCAGTTGTTTTTAGTCAAAAGATAGGAAGTTGGAAAAATTATACAGATGTGAAAAACGTTACAGATGTCAAGGTTTATGAAGATGGATTCTGGATGACATCAACAGGTGGTGCTGGTAACTATTTAAATCAATTTTCAGACTATACTCAATTTCTTACTAAATCCGATGGATTGAATAGTCAAAATCTTACAGCATTAAGTATTGATAATGAAAACCAGGTTTGGTTTGGAATGCAGAATGGGATAATTGATATATATAATCAAGAAAATGGTTCCATGAATGAAATATTAGATATTTTTCAATCAAATCACACTAAAAAGAATATAAATAATATCCTAATTTCTGGTGATACAAGCTTTGTTTCAACTGAATTTGGATTATCATTGATTGATACTAAAGGATTTGGTTTTATCGCAACCATTACAAAACTCGGTAATTTCCCATCTACTCAAAGAGTCAACAGCGCAAGCGTAATAGGTGGAAAGATTTATGTTTCAACTGAGAATGGAGTAGCGGTACAAAAAGATGGTGCAACAAATTTAATAGCACCAGAATCTTGGATAAGTTATGACTGTGGTTCTGAAATTCCTGCTGGAGAAACTTACTCCACAGTTTTATTTGATGGGAAAATAATTACTTCGACCAATGTAGGATTAGTACAATTCGATGGTGCTATCTGGACTCATTATGCATATGATACTCGTGTTTTTGATACTCAAGTAAATGACAACAAATTATATACATTGTTTTCAAATTCACTCCATACATTTGATGGGGCAAATGATGTAGAACTTTATGCTTCGGATACCAATGAGTTTCATAAATTTGATCTTGTTGGAGAAGAATTATTAATCGCTACAGACCTTGGTGTTATTAAAACAGCTCAGGATTCCTTTAGAACAATAATTCCAAATGGTCCAATTAACAATTCATTTCAAAATCTTGCAGTAGATAAGAATGGAACGCTTTGGGTTGGAACAGGAAATGATAGAGGTGGTGTTGGATTTATGAAGTTCGATGGTTCATTGTGGACAAATTATAACAAAGTTACATATCCTGAGCTTCCAAACAATAATTATCATAATGTTTCAGCAGACGATTATCAGGTATACCTTTCCAATTGGGGTGCTGGTCTTACTACTGAAGAGGACGGTAATTTTGAGTTTTATAATGTTCACAACTCGGAATTAATTGGAATTCCTTCTGATCCAAATTATATTGTTATAATGAATGCTGCAAGGGATTCAAACCATGATCTTTGGTTTTTCAATTTTGCATCTGCAGATGAAAAACCGATAATTCAATTAACAACTGATTCAGTTTGGTATCATTATAGATTTCCATTTTTTCAATTGTCAGAAGATGTATTCATTACGGATGGAATTATTGACCAATACAATACTAAGTGGTTCAATGTTAGTAACCGAGGATTATTTTACTTTAACGAAAATAGTACACCAAGTAATGAAACGGATGATTCATGGGGTTGGTTGAAAGAAACAGATGGTTTAAATAGTACTGATATCAGAGCTTTTGCGATTGATGAACGAGGCGAACTCTGGCTTGGGACTCCAAAAGGTGCAAATATAATCTCAAATCCTTCTTCCCCTCGCTCAAGCATTTCTAATGCGTATGCGATTAGACAACAATCAGTTACATCAATAGCTGTTGATCCTCTTAATAACAAGTGGATTGGAACATACCAAGGGATTTTTGTTGTTTCACCAGATGGGATCCATCTTCTGGAACAATATGACAGCAAAAATAGTCCTCTTCCTAGTGATGAGATACTGAGCATTTCAATAGATAAAAATTCTGGAACAGTATATATTGGAACTAGTTTTGGGCTAAGCACATTAACTACTCAATTTATTAAACCAAATCAAAATTATGATAAGCTTTTTGTGTATCCAAATCCATTCGTCGTAGGTGAAAATGTGGAACTGTCAATTGATGGACTAGTCAGTAACAGTTCGCTAAAGATATTATCAATCTCTGGAGATGTTGTGAGAGATGTAATTACTCCAGGTGGAAGATTAGCTTTTTGGGACGGCAGAAATGACAATGGTGATTTTGTTGCATCCGGAATCTACCTGATTGTTGCTTATGATGAGGAAGTTGATAATATTGCCACAGCAAAAGTAGCAGTAATCAGAAAATAATGAAAACTCTTAAAGCTCTCCAGTTAGTATGATAGATTTTTTAGACGTTTCAATTCAGTTTACCGGTGTACTCCTTTTTGATCCATCAAACTTAAGGATAAATAAAACTGACCGAATAGCTCTTGTTGGTGCTAATGGAACTGGGAAATCAACCATTCTCAAAATGATTTCCGGGCTTGAAGATACATCAAGTGGTAAAATCATAAAACAAAAAAATATTAACATTGGTTACCTACCGCAAGAATACTTGATCAGTTCTGATAAATCTGTATTCGAAGAAGTTAGATCATCAATAAAATTATTTAATTTAATTGAAACCAAAGATAAAGAACTTCATTATCTGTTAGAAGATAAATCACTTTCAGAGAAAGAACACAATAAGATAATTCAAAAGTTAGGTGAACTTAATGAAACAAAAAATAGCGTTGACTACTATGGATTAGATTCTAGAATAGAAAATGTTTTGGATGGTCTTGGATTTCGTCTTAATGACTTTAATAAGGAAGTAAGTACTTTTTCAGGTGGTTGGCAAATGCGAATTGAACTTGCCAAAATTCTTCTTAATGATAATGATATAATTCTATTGGATGAACCAACAAATCACCTTGACATTGACTCCCTACAGTGGTTAATTAATTTTTTAATTAATTTCAAAGGGGCTCTGCTCCTTGTTTCACATGATAGATATTTTGTCAATAAACTCACATCAAAAACACTAGAAATATTCAATAGAAAACTCACTCTATTTAATGGTAATTATGATGCTTATCTTAATTTCAAAGATGAGCGTGACAAACAACTTCTCAATGATTTTACAAATCAAGAGCGAAAAAGGAAGCAAACAGAAAGTTTCATAGAGAGATTTCGTTACAAAGCAACTAAAGCTAAACAAGTTCAAAGTAGAATTAAACAGTTGAACAAATTGGAACAGATTGATCTACCGCAATTTGAATCAAACATTAATATACGTTTTCCAGTTCCACCAAGGGGAGGTGTTGTTCCTGTTGAAATTATTTCAATGAATAAATCTTATGGGGCAAATAAAGTATTCGAGAATTTTGATTTTAGGATTGAAAGAGGAGATAAAATTGCTTTAGTTGGACCTAATGGAGCAGGAAAAACTACTCTCGCAAAAATTATAGCCAGCAAAATTGACTATGATTCAGGTGAAGTTAAATTTGGTAATAATACGATGACATCATTCTATTCACAAGAAGTTGCCGATGACCTTGACCTCGAATCTGACTTAATTGACAATCTTATGCTTGATTCAAACAACTCACACCCTCAACAAATAAGAGGAATACTCGGATCATTTTTGTTTAACAATGATGATGTTTTTAAAAAAGTAAAAGTTCTTTCAGGTGGTGAAAAAAGTAGAGTAGCACTTGCAAAGATCTTACTAACCCAAGCTAATTTAATAATACTTGATGAGCCTACTAATCATCTTGATTACAATTCAAAATTAGTTCTTCAAGAAGCTTTAATCAATTTCTCAGGTACTATGGTTATTGTCTCGCATGATATTGATTTTCTTAAACCGATAGTAAATAAAGTTTTGGAGATCAGAGAATTAAAGCATTTTTATTATCATGGAGGAATTGATTACTATTTAAGTAAGAGAAGTGAATTTGAGATAAATGAGCTGAAGGCCAATACTGAAAATAAATCGAAGTTAACTAGAAAAGATGTAAAAAGACTTGAAGCAGAAAATAGAAAGAAAAAATCTGATGCTACAAAAGCACTGACACTTGAAGTAAAACAACTTGAAGAGAAAATTGACAAACTTGAAGCTGAGAAATCTAATTTAGAAGAAGAACTTGGAGATGAAGCAGTTTACTCTATTCCTGAATTAGCAGTAGAAAAAAACAAAAGATACGA
>JBDLIN010000147.1:0-9597 GCA_039714835.1 Bacteroidota bacterium
TCCAATGTTTCACGATGAAATAATATTTTCAGTATTCCTGTTGTATGTCCCGTAATTTGTGCTCTCGCTAAATGCTTAAAGAAAGAACGCCCAATTTCATACGGGACTTTCTCTTCCGTTAGTTCTTTTTCTGTTTTCCCGATTGAACTAATTTCCGGCAGCGTATAAATACCAGTCGGAATATTTTCTACCAAATGATATTCTGATTTCCCACTTATTATATGTGATGCAGCAAATCGTCCTTGATCGTATGAAGCACTTGCTAAACTTGGGAATCCAACAATATCACCAACTGCATAGATATGAGGAACATCAGTCTGATGATTTTTATTTACTTTAATCGAACCTTTATAATCAATTTGAATTCCCAGTTCCTCCAAACCCATATTATGGGAATTACCAGTTCTGCCCTGCGCCCAAAGGAGATAATCTGTTTTAATCTTTTTATTGGATTTAAGATAAACTGTTACACCAGTATCATCAGCTTCGACTTTTTCGTATTCTTCATTATGGCGGATTAATACTCCATTCTCACGAAGATGATAGCTCAAGGCATCAATTATTTCATCATCCAAAAATGAAAGCAGTTGTGAGCGATTGTTTATTAAATTTACCTTTGTTCTTAATCCTCTGAATATTGAAGCATACTCACATCCTATAACTCCGGCACCATAAATAGTGATTGAACGCGGATGATCTTGCAAATCAAGGACTGTGTCACTATCTACAATTCTTGGATGAGTAAAGTCAACATCTTCAGGATGATATGGATGAGACCCAGTAGCAATTACAAAATAATCGGCTTTATATTTTTTCTTTCCGCCATGTGTATGGTCAACTTGTATTGTGTTTGCGTCAATGAATTTCGCATGACCATCAATAATATCAACCCAATTGCGTTTGTAAAAACCGCGCCGCAATTCCATTTGACTTCTAATTACAGTTTCAGCACCAGCAAGAAGATCTTGGTAATTTACATTGTCAAACTCCTCTCTGCTTTCAAGAATTTGCGTTGCATGTCTAAGAGCTTTACTTGGGATTGTCCCTCTGTGTGTACAACTACCCCCAATGTTGGCAAATATATCGCAGATAGCTACTTTCTTGCCGGCTTTCACTGCCTTCATTGCAGCACCTTCACCACCAGGTCCGCTTCCTATTACAATTATATCGTATTTAACTTCGCTCAAATAAATTCCACCGAATTAAGTTTAATAAAAAAAAGATATTCTGTATGATTATTCCCCCATTAAAGTTATTACAACTTTTCTTGCACCACCATAATTCCGATGTTCACCCAAATAAATTCCTTGCCAGGTACCAAGATTGAACCGTCCATTAGTTATGGGAATAGATAGTGATGGTCCAAGCATTGACGATTTTATATGAGCAGGCATATCATCTGAACCTTCATAGATATGCTCATAATAAGGAGCATCTTCAGGTGCTATCTTATTGAAATGACGTTCTAAATCTCTTAGAACATCTGATGAAACATTTTCATTGATTGTTAGAGAAGCAGATGTATGTTTTATGAAAATATTAGCAATTCCGATTTTGACATTTTTGATTTCCGGCATAGCATTTTCAATTTCATGAGTAATTATATGAAATCCTCGTGATCTTGCTTTAAGTGATATTTCTTTTTGGTAATACATTATTTTAATTTACAATTTTTTCTTAAAAATAGTACCTTAAAATAGGTCTTGTATCTGAACGACGAGTAACTTCCTTGAATCCAACTTTTGTGAATGCTGATGCAATACCAGTCCATGCAAAAGCAGCAGGTATATTATCTTTTTTAGACTCGTTAGGGTATCCTTCTAATATTTTTACACTTTTATTTTTAGTAATTTCTATCACCCCTTTCAGCATCTCCACCGAATAACCTTTTCTCCTATACTTTTTATGAATAAAGAAACAGACAATTGACCAAACCGGTTTATCATCAATAGGTCTAAGAATCTTAGAGTTTTCTAATCTCACAAAATCTTCTCTTGGAGCAACGGAACACCAACCTATCGGTTCATTATCCAAATACATTAAAATCCCAATTTGCTCTTTGTTTTTAACCAATTTTTTCATTGCCTTCTTATTACCACTTCCCTTTTCATTTTCAAAATCTTTATTACGTAAACGCCAATACATGCACCAGCAACCACCGCAAGCCCCACGTTCACCGAATAGTTTTTCAAAATTATTCCAAGTCTCTGCAGTTAATTCTTTGAATTTTATTTCTAGCATATATCCTCTCTTACTAAACCACAAAGCTCACTAAGTTTTTCACAAAGAGCACGAGGATTATTTTTGTGAACTTCGTGTGATTCTTTGTGACCCTTGTGGTTAAGTTTTCAAAACATCTCCATCTGTTTTTCTCCACCAGAGAATTCCTTTTCATGATTAAGCAGCCATTTCTTTCTCCACAAACCACCGGCATAGCCAGTTAGATTTCCATCACTACCAATTACTCTGTGGCAAGGTACAATAATAGAGATTAGATTCTTTCCATTTGCACTTCCTACTGCTCTAATTGAGTTTCTATCCCCTAATGCTTTTGCAATATCATTATATGAAACTGTTTTGCCGTAAGATATCTTAATTAACTCAGTCCATACTCTTTGTCGGAACTCCGTTCCCTCTTGTTGTATGGGCACATCAAACTCTTTTCTCTTTCCAGCAAAATATTCAGAGAGTTCTATTTTGCATTGGGTTAAAATATCATTCAGATTTTCTTCTTCCATTTCTGTATCCTTAAAAACAAAAAGAATAGAATTAACAGAATTGTTATCAGCACTTATTTTCATCTGTCCTATTGGAGATTTAAGGTATGTAATGTATTTAGTTGTCATAGTATGTTTCTTTTTTAACCGCAAAGAATCGCTAAGAAAGCGCAGAGGACACAAAGATTAAATAATTATTTTTTTCTTTGTGTTCTTAGCGTTATTCTCTTCACGAGCTTTGTGTGAACTTCTTTAACTTATTTTACCCAACCTTTTTATTCATAGTACGATAAACACCTACTACAGTTCCGACTAACTTAAAATTTTCATATGATTTTTTTATTATAATAGGCTCATACTCAGGATTTTCCGAATGCAATTCAATTGAATCCGATTTCTTGTAAAACCTCTTCACTACAGCTGCATCATCTAATATTGCTACTACTATTTTCCCGTTTTCTACTTCAATATTTGGGTTTGTAATCACAATATCTCCAGTAAAAATATATGCATCTTTTAAACTATCTCCCTTTACTCGTAAAAGAAAAGAATCCCTTGGCATATGTGCAATGGTAGGCAGTTCGACTGTATCAATAGCATCTGGATAAATTGTTAATGGATTGCCGGCTGCAACTTCACCCAAAATTGGTTGAGGGATAAAAAATTTATCTTCTAACAATAATTCTATTCCCCTCGATAGTTTTGAGTTTCGTTTAATGTAGCCCTTCTTCTCAATTGCTTGCAAATGCTGCTGAACTGTTGAGCGATTCTTATACCCAAATTGATTTGCAATTTCTGCTAAAGTTGGCATAATGCCCTTTGATTTGGATTCTACTAAAAATTCTAAAATTTCTTGTTGGATCTTTGTTAATTGTTTTTGCATAAGTACACCTTCGGCTGGCTAGTTACATTGTAAAAAATAAGGATCCGAGATTCTCACGTCGTTCCAAAAAGTTGTGAATTCTCAGAATGACTGCTCTTTAACATTTGGATTATACCATACATTTGTATGGTATAATTTACAAAGTATAATTGTATCAATCAAGTGAAAAATAAAAGGTAAGATTTTATTGTGTTTGATTATGTTGTAAAGTGTGAAATTAGGGAATAATTTCACACTTTTGAATAATTATAAAACCTTTTGAATAACAGTTTCTAATTTATCACGAAGAACAGGTTTAGAGATGAAATCATTAAAACCAGCTTTAATGAATCTTTCTCTATCACCAGGTAAAATATAGGCTGTTACTGCAATAATTGGGGTATCGGCATAATTCGGCATTCTTTTTATTGCTCTCATAGCATCAAGACCGTTGTATTCACCCTGTAGATTAATATCCATCACTATTAAGTCAAAATGCTTTGATTTTAAAAGTGGAATTGCTTTTTCAAAACTTGTTGCAAATTCAATTTCTTTAAGATCTCTCATCTGTACTTTAAATAATATTTGAGAATCGATTTGATCCTCAACATAAAGACAATCTATATCACTGAATAATTTCTGACTTTCTTCAGTGGGTAAAACTTCTTCAACAATCTCCTGTTTAACTTCACTTTGAGTTGCCAAAATATTTTCAATAACTGGTTCTTCTTTAATAATTTCACTCCGTTTACTTTCATCACTAATCTTTTCTGATTCCTTAACAGATTCAACTTCATTTTTCTGTTGTTCATCCACTTTCATGGTAGTATCTTTTTGAGTAGAGATTATGACACCTTCTCTATCAACGTATCGGATTGGAAAAATATAACCATATTCAACTGGCTGATTGAGCTTTGTGATCGTTTCTTTTTTCTCTGTTAATAGATCAGATAACTGGCGGGCATGACGAATCATAAATCTTGATATCCCATATTTCTGTCGAACTTCTTCTTCTTCACCATTAAAAATATCATTCATAGCAGTTAATAGGTGGGAAGAAATACTTGAGCGTTCATCTTTAACGGAAACAACGCAGTGTCCAGCATCATTTTGATATGCAGACAGATAAATTTTTGTATTCTTTGTAACTTTCATAGCAAATTCAATAAGAAACGAAATTATTGTTATCATTTTCTGTCTATCAGTCATAAACTTTAATGACGAAGATATTTTACCATAAGCGAACTTAACGTTTTCAGAATTTGAGACTTTGCTTACATTGTTTTCTATTGTATCAATTACATCAACAAATTTTACCATAGTTGGAGTAATTTCGACTTGATGTTGAATTAATTGTGCATACTGAATTGCATTATCCATCAATTCTACAACCGTTTTTTGATTATCACTAATAATATCAACGGATTCTTTTTGCTCATCGTTAGGTTCGGTAATACTTTCAGCTAACTCTTGAGCAAATCCTATTATTACATTAATTGGAGTTAGCAATTCGTGAAACAGATTACTAAGAAAATCTCCGTTAATTTTATTCCCACTCTCTTTTACTATTTTTATTGGTCTCTGCTGAGTCATCTGTTCAACAATATTTTCTACTTTTGTAATAATTACTAGTCCAAATGATTCAACTTCATCTTCTCTATTAAAGAATGGAGTTGAATGTATTGTTACTGGCAAGGACTCATCGTTTGCCTGTTTTAATTCAGTATTAATTTTAATAGGCTGTATGTTATTAGCATGAAAAATACTTGTATTTATCTTTCCCCTATCTTTATCATTTACTAAACTTAGGAATGACTTTTCCTTCAACAAATTCTTGTCAATATTAAGTTCTTCGCTAACTCTACTATTTGATTCCGTAATAAAACCTTCTTTATCTGTAATTATTAAAAGATCATTTGTGTTCTCATAAACCATCTTATATTTTTGAAGCTGTTTTTGTGACTGTTGTTCTTTTGAAAGATCTTTAATTGTGTTAAAGTGAGAACGGATACCATCAAAATCAATAAGCATTTTACTAATTTCAACTAATACAGTTGAACCATCTTTACTCGTATGACGCCACGGACCAGTAAATCCATGTTCGACTGTATCTCTTGATGAAGATTCAACTAATGTTTGAATATCTTCTGGAGCATATAGATCAGTTAAATCCATTTCTAAAAATTCATTTTCTGTATATCCGTATAATTTAAGGGCAGCTTCATTCACTTTAAGAAACTTTAGATTTTCAATACTATATACATACATTGGATCACTGCTGTACTGCATGATTATATCATACATACTACCACTCGTTGTTTGTTTTTTCTCTATTGATTTATTGAATGAAATAAATCGACCTGAAATTTTATTATCTTTTTGAATTATAGATTTTTCAACTTCATATTCTGAGTTTGCAATTTTAACAAAGTTGTTTTTGTTATCATCTATTATTGATAAGTCAGTATTTAAAATCTCATTTATATTTCCACCAACAATTTCATTTTTAACCAAACCGAATTCAAATAAAAATTTATTACTTACTCCAATGATGTTGTAATCTTGATCAATTTCAACTAGCATGTATGGCAGTGAATCATAATTACTTGATGTTATAGAATTATCTTTTTGTTGTGCTATTTCTGTATCTTCTATACTAAGGTTATATCCAATTATAGCAACGACATTTTTTTCTAAATCACATATTGGGAATTCTATATTTTGAACAGTTTCTTTAGAAAATGTTTTAGAATAGCTTTCATATACAACAGCATTAGAAGAACTTACAATATATTCATCAATACTCAATGCTAATTTTGCTTCGTTTTCAACAAGCACATCTTGTAAATGTTGCCCTTCAATTTTATTTAAACTAACTCCAACTGATTCTGCAAAAAATTTATTAACTATAATGAACTTTTTATTTGGATCTTTTATCCAAAACGCAAAATCCAACTGATCAATTACTCTTCTGATTTTTTGACGCCCAATAAATGTAAATGGGAAAGATTGTTTTATAATTTCTACAATTTCTAAAATCTTCTTATCGGTAATAAATTCGTCAATTTTATCAAGATTAATTTTCAAATTGATTAATGAACCCTCTACATTGGATATTTTGCTCAAGTTTTTCATAGTTAATAGTAATTTTTATAATGTTATAGTAAATATATTTGAATAATTTGATTGCTCAACTGCTGAATATGCTCTCACTTTATACGATACTGTTTCCCCATACTGAAGTTCATCCGATGTATCAGTCCATGTGATATTATTTGGCCCTACTCTAACTTCCTCACTAAAATCAAACTCATTAATCATTTTTCGTACAATGATAAATCCCAATTCATTTGTTGCATTATCTTTCCAACTTAATTGAACATTTGTAGTACTTGGAATCAATGATCCATTAAGATCAGAGGGTGCACCTAAAACTAAATTCTCAACACTATTTACTTCATTTGAAAATTTTGAAAAATGAGTACTCTTAAATGCTCGGACTTTATATGAATATGCTGAGTTTTTATCACTAATTGTATCATTGTAGGCCGTAGCATTTTCTTGAAGAGTAATCAGTTTTGTATAATTACCATTTGCTTCCTCTTTTCTCCAAATTTCAAAACCATCTTCATTATATGAATTATCCTTCCACCACAAACCGAAGATTATACCTTCTGTAAATTCACTAATATGCAACTCTGTTGGAGGTTCAATTTGATCTGTCGTAGTATCAACTCCAGATTTTTCATTGATAATTATGCCAGGATAAGGATCATTCAAAGAATCTACACAACCGATATTATATAATAGCAAAGACAAAAGTGATGTGACTTTTATAATTATTACCAAGATATTATGAATTTGTTTCATTTTATTAGTTCCAGTTGTTTACATGACTTAATAGTTCAACATTTTCAAAGTCAATTAAGAATGTCCTAGTTTCGTCCGCTTCTAACTTGTCAACAAATAAGTACAAAACATTATTTGCAATATCAAATTCGTATTTTGGCAGTGGTGTATGTATCATTTCAGCACTAATTTCAATATTATTTATGTTTTTATTCAAGAATATTTGAACGATAAATTCTTCTATAGTCTCTCTTTCATGATTAGAAACTTCCACAGATATTCTTCTATCGCTACGTGTATCATATCTTAATTCAATACCACTATGTTTTTGCCACCAATCAATAATATTATCTACACTAGTAAACCAAATGTTTTTACTTCTGATATAACTTATCAGATCATTTACAACACTTATATAATTCGGATGAAATTGATACTCATTATGAAATTTCATGACGTACAAACCACCTTCGTGCAAGATCCTATTAACATCTTCTTCATAAGTATACTTTTGGAATTCTAAATCAGTAAGCCCAAATTCCTCAATCACTTGTTTATCATTACGAGCAGTTTGAGCAATAATAAAGGATGCTTCATCATCTATAACTACTTTTTTAGGTACTGACCGATCAGTTAATGAATCTGTTAAAATATAAGAAAAATTCTCTTGTAAAATCCTGATTACGTGTTGTTCATCTTTTATATGTTTACAATTAACACCATAAATATCTTTTCCAATAATCTCTATTAATATATCTTTTATAGATCGATGTGTTTCAGCAAAAGAAGTAGTACTAGTGTCAATAATAGGGATAATATTTGCAAACCTAGATAATGATTTAGTTCTGACTGAATCACGAATTGCTAATTCTGCATCAACTAATATTGTTGTTGGATATTTATATTGATTTAGTAAACCTTGTAGAGAATTAACATTATTATAATTTTTTTCAAATGTTGGTGTAAATACTGCTGCTGCGTTGTAAGGTGCTGGCCAATCCTTTATTAATGCAGTCGGTTTATAATAAAGCCAGTTTATACAATTTTGAAATAATCTACCAAAGTAGATATGATCTCTTTGATTTCCTACTACTGAATTAATCTCAAAACCAAACCATATAAATCTACCATTTCCATAATTACCAATAGTAATCCCGGTACTTTTTTTAATTTTTTCTGTTACTAATCCTTTTTCTTTTCTGTGATCGAACCAATAACTAACTTGTTCTGTTCTTGGTTCAATGATTTCAGTGTATATTGGTCTATCCCATGTAGCAATATTCAATGTATAGCCAGTTGGAATTCCAGCAGTAATTGGTAAATTGCCTCTTAATGTGTGAATCTTTGAAGATTCGACTTGTGGAGATATTTCATGAGTAAATTTCATCCCAAGTAATTCTGTAAAAAATTGCCATCCTTTCCATTTCCCTTCATCAGAATAGGTACCAACTCCACCGGTAGCAAATAAACTTCCACCATCATCAATATACCTTTTAATCTGTGATATTTCTTTATCACTCAGTGATTTTGCTCCAGCCAAAACAAGTAATTTGTAATCGAAATGTTTTCCTGTTTCTATATCAACATCAGTTAAAATATCATACGGAACATTGAATTTCTTTAGAAAATTCATCCATGTATTAAGATTATCTTGCACCCATGTGTTACCATCATCACTCATATTTTCAGTATATATTGAATAAAGCAGTGCTGCTTTTTCTACTTCCGGTTGAACAAAAATATTTTCCTTAGTTGGTACAATTTCGGATAAATTATAATTACCATAAACACTCTTTACTATCATTAGAAATACGAAAAAAGCAGAAATAAGAATAACCATACCACTTAGAAATATTATTAGTGAATTCGCTTTGAATCCCCTTATTCCAGTGAAATCGTCATTATTACTATTTACGCTATGTGTTTCAGCTAACGCCATTTAAGAATACTGTCTTTATTTTCATCTTTTTGAGGTTCTACATATCCATCTTGTGTATATCTCAAATATTTATTTTGTCCCGTTATCTTTTCAGATTTTTTACTATAACCTCTAGCACCCGTTTTTGAATAAATTGGCCCCACAAATGTTGGACGCATTCTTGTTTCCTTTGTATGAATATTTGTATATAACGGTTTTCTTCTTCTTTCTTGAGTTAAATCTAGATCACC
>JBDLIN010000148.1:0-9562 GCA_039714835.1 Bacteroidota bacterium
TTCCCATTATGAATTTTTTCTTCAATTAATTTTGCATTCTCATACTGATCATCAAACACAAAATTGAAAGCATTAATATCACTATTTTTATCAATTCGGGTAAGAAAAGATTGAACATTTTCGGTTAAGGAAAGTTCTCTTGATTTTATTTTTAGTTGCTTATCATGAAGATTTTTATAAGGTAACAATTAACAGCCTACTAATTTGATAACTATTCTGGTTTCTTTGGTTCGTTATCATCTTCAAGTTTAATATCCTCTTCAACTTCTTTAACCGCTTTCTTAAATTCCTTCATTCCTTTACCAATACCTCTAGCAAATTCCGGGATTTTTTTAGCTCCGAAAAGGATAAGAATTGCAGCAACTATTATAAAAATTTCCATTGGTCCTAGGTTACCAAACATATTAACCTCTATTATTTATTAAATTATTTGCAATCGATTTAAAAATACTCCCACCATCAGATTTATTCAGAATAGGATCAGTAGAACACTTTGGATGGGGCACCATTCCAAGTACATTTCGATTCTTATTAGTTATACCAGCAATATTCAATTTTGATCCATTAGGATTAAATTCATCACAAATAACTCCATCAGCAGAAGAATATTGAAAAATAATTTGATCATTATCTTCCAATTCTTTTAATGTTTCATCATTTGCTTTGAACAAATTATTCTCTTTATTTATTTGTTTTTATCTCTATCTGATTTTCATTATTAAAAAATTTAAAATATAAATATCTAAAAATTCCGTATAAAATATGAAACCAGAGTAAATAAAATATTGCTTCACCATTTGTTAAAACGAGTAAAACTAATGCACCAACTGAAATTATTGTGAATAATAACTTCCCAACAGAATCTAATTTATTAACTTTTGGGAGAGTGTTGTATTTAATGTTGCTGACCATAAGCAATGATAGCACAATTACAGAAGGTATTACAATAGAATCAAATGGTTTAATAATATTTATACCATTATGATAAAATAAAACTAATGATGCAATTACTAACGCAGAAACTGGAATTGGTAAACCATTAAAATCCAGTTTAATCTGGATATCTTCTATCTGAACATTGAATCTGGCTAATCTAAATGCTCCAAAAAGTAAAACTAATGAACTGAGAATTATACCTACAGTTTCATATTTAATTAAATGTGAATAATATATTAAAAAGGCAGGTGCAACTCCAAAACTTATAACATCAGCAATCGAGTCCAATTCTACACCAAACATACTAGTAGTTTTAGTCAACCTAGCTAAAATACCGTCAATTGAATCAAAAAATGCTGCCATAAAAATTAACAAAGCACCAGTATGGAAATCTTGCTGGCTAACGAAGATAATTGAGAGAAAACCACTCAAGATGTTCATTGCAGTTGCGGTATTGGGGATAACCGATTTACTTACTTTCTGATTCATTTATATTATACTCATATAAAATTGTTTCACCTGCCGTTACTATATCATTTTCTTTAACTTTAATATCCCAATCAGTATTGACAATTACATCAACACGACTACCGAATTTAATCATACCAAATCTATTACCCATCTTTACCGTGTCATTTTCTTCTAATTCATACACTATTCTTCGAGCAACAAGGCCGGCAACTTGTGTAAATAACACATTCCCATATTTACTTTCAATTCCGAATTCAGCGCGCTCGTTTCTCTCATCTGCTTTATCATGAAATGCAACAAGATATTCACCCTTAATATATCTAACATATTTAACAATTCCATCGATAGGTATTCTATTTACATGGACATTAAAAGGTGACATAAATATTGATACTTGCCATGCTTCTCCGTTAACAAATCTGTCAGATTCAATTTTTTTTATTAATAAGATTTTGCCATCAGCAGGGGATATTACAGCATTATCAATTTTTGGGATAGTTCTATCTGGATCTCTGAAAAAATAAATTGTGAAAAGGAATAACAAAACTGAAAGAATTGAAATTGTTATCTTAATGTAATTGTTGCCAATAAACTGAGATAAGATAAAAACTGTCACAGAAATTAAAATGAAAATTCCTGCAGTTATATATCCATACTTTGTAAGCACTTATTGTTATTCCTATTGTAAATAATTTTGATTTTAAAGTTAATATATTATAATCTTAATTTCTTTGTAAAATATATTTTTATTAATTTTAAATTCTATTTAAACTAAAAAATAAAGAATATAAGTTGGAGGCGCCATGATGAAAGGTGGCATGCAAGGGATGTTAAAGCAAGTGCAGAAAATGCAAGCTGAGATGGAAAAAGTTCAGAACGAATTAGAAAATAAAACTGTTACCGAAGAAAGTGGTGGCGGAATTGTAAAAGCTACAGCAAATGGTAAAAAGGGTATAGTTTCAATTGAAATAGATAATGAGATTATTGAATCAGGCGATAAAGAGATGATTGAAGACCTCGTTGTTGCTGCAGTTAATAAAGCATTAGACGCTGCTGGTAAAATGGCTGAAGAGGAAATGGGTAATGTAACTAAAGGTATGATCCCTCCAGGGTTGAATATACCAGGGATGTAAAATTGATAATTCCTGAGACACTTCAACGGGTGATTGATGAGTTAAGTAAACTTCCTTCAATAGGTCGAAAATCTGCTCAAAGATTAGCACTGCATCTATTAAAATCTGAGAAAGATGAAGTTGAAAAACTGTCAAAAGCCATTCTCGATTTAAAAGAAAAAACTAATATTTGCAAAATATGCTTCAATATCTCAGAAGCAGATGAGTGTGATATATGTAAAAGTGAAAAACGAGATAAGTCATCAATTTGTGTTGTTGAAGAAATTTCAGATGTTATAGCTATTGAAAAAACCAACGAATACTCGGGGACTTATCATGTGTTAGGTGGTGTACTCTCGCCGCTTAGTGGAAGAAATGCAGAATCAATACATATAAATGAATTAATGCAAAGAGTTTCACAAGGAAATATTGAAGAAGTAATTCTTGCATTAAATCCTGATACTGAAGGTGAAACCACTTCTCTCTATATTGCTAAATTACTTAAATCATATCAGGTTAAAGTATCAAGACTTGCTAGAGGGCTTCCTATAGGTGGTGATATTGAGTTTGCTGATGAAGCGACCATAGGAAGAGCTGTTCTTGGTAGAATACAAATGTAATGAACAGTTGGTATAAAAACTGGTTTGATTCAGAAGAATATCTAGAAGTATATTCTCACCGTAATGAAAATGATGCAGTAAACCTATTAAATTTGATAAATACTTTTCTTAGTCTTCCAGCTGGATCTAGTATTTTAGATGCAGCATGCGGATCAGGTAGATTTTGTAATTTGTTCGCTGCTCAAGGATTCAAGATAACTGCATTTGATTTAAGTAAGAAATTGCTCGAATTGAGTGTCCAAGAATCATTAAATAAACATCTAAAAGTCCAATATTTTAGAGCAGATCTTAGACATATTCCATTAAAAAGTTCTTTCGATTTGATCTTGAACATGTTTACTAGTTTTGGTTATTTTAATACAGATGAAGAAAACTTTTCGTTTATTGATCGAACATATTCCTTATTAAAAATAAATGGTTTTTTCATCTTTGATTATTTGAATAAAGAAAATGTAATTAGAAACATAAAACCTAGAACAGAAAAAAGAATCAATGATAAGATAATTACAGAAGAGAGATCAATAAATAACAATCGTGTTGAAAAGGTCATAA
This sequence comes from Bacteroidota bacterium, assembly GCA_039714835.1. Lineage (GTDB taxonomy): Bacteria > Bacteroidota > Ignavibacteria > Ignavibacteriales > Melioribacteraceae > SZUA-22. Next base: position 3,692 of record JBDLIN010000148.1, read on the forward strand.
CAATTAAAACCGATAAAGGGAAAAAAGTATTTAAAGAGTCAGTTCATATGTATACTAAAGATGAGATCATCAAAAAATCTGAATCCTTTGGATTTGAAGTGTATAAAATATTTGGTGATTATCTTGGCACCGAGTTTGACGAACTTAATTCTGAAAGATTAATTGTATTTTTTAGGAAATGAAAAAACTAATAATTATATCATTATTATTATTCTCTGGATGCGATCTGTTCACAAATAGAGATCCAGAGAAACCGGATTCAGCACGGTCGAATTATTTACCAGCAACTACATATGATATATTATTTTCGAATTTAAAGAACTCACTTCAAGAAAAAGTACTTGAAAATTATATGGCTTGTTTTGTTGATCAATCATTCATCGGTGTTCCATTTGTTTTTTATGCCTCAAGTGACGCAATCGCAAAATTTCCAACATTAAACGATTGGAATCTTGATTCTGAAAGACAATATTTTAACAATTTAATAAATTCTACGACTCCGAAAACACCAATAATTCTCAATTTACAAAATGAAATAAAAAACGCAATGGGTGATAGTGCAGTGTTTCAGTATGATTATATCCTGACTCTCTCACCCACGAATGAAAATATTCCATCTGTATTTAAAGGTAATCTAAAGTTTTTCATTTACCTTGATTCAAGAAATCAGTGGGCAATTGGAAGATGGGAAGATATTGCTCTTGATGAAAATCCAACTTGGAGTGAACTAAAAGGTGCAATGTATTGAAAAATCTGATAATTGGGATATTGCTATTAATTTTTTCCCACGGATGTATAAATCCATTTGCTCCAAAATTAGACACTGAATTAGGTGATCAAAGTTCCATTATTAGTCCTCAAAAATCAATTGAAGGATTATTTCAAAATTTTAAGCAGTCTTATACTTTTAAAGACACAACTATTTATGGAGGCCTATTAACATCAAAATATAGTTTCATTTATAGAGATTATGATTTAAGTGTAGATGTTTCTTGGGGAAGAGATGAGGATATGAAAGTTACCTATGGATTATTTCAAAATTCACAAAGACTAGATTTAATTTGGAATAATATCATATCGATGTCACAGGACTCTACAAATATTATCAGAAGTTTTAACTTGACTATCACTTTTAATCCAACTGATATAATTTATATTGATGGAAGAGTGAATTTAGATATAGAAAAAAATAACAAAGGTGTTTGGAAAATTGTAAATTGGGTAGACGAATCAAATTTTTAGGATTGTTGTGATTGGATTTTATATTTCTGAAAGTTTTAAATCAATTTTAAGAGCTAAATTAGCAACCGCAATTTCAATTATTACTCTGAGTATAACAATAGGTTTTATTGGTCTTTCAACTATTTTGCTTCTTCTATCAAATAAGATAGAAAAGAGTTGGAAAGATGAGATCAAAATGAATGTTTTTTTGAATGACTCAGTCTCCACAAAGCAAATCAACCTAATAGAGGATACTATATTATCTAATAATCTTGTTAAAAGAGCAAAATATTTATCAAAGGATGATGCAGAAAAATTATTTTTAAAAATTACTGGAGAAGATTTTCAATCAATCCTTGACGTTAATCCATTACCAAATTCATTTACTGTTACATTTAATACAAAAATTAATAAGGAGAATATTGCTTCTGTAATTGATGAGTTTTCGTCTATCATTGGTGTTGACGAAGTAATATATGATTACAATTTAACCTTGACGATCCTAGAGTTTCTTAGATCTATGAAAATACTCGTTTTTATAGTTACTCTCGTCTTTATTGCTATAGCGATTTATCTCCTTTATTCAACGAGTAGATTGATATTACAGCATAAAATGGAACAATATAATACAATGAAATTGGTAGGTGCGCGACTTTCAACCATTAAAGTCCCACTTCTAATATATGGTTTAATTGTTGGTATATTAGCCTCCTTAATTTGTGTTTCAGTTTTATTATCAGCAAAGATTTTATTGCACCAGTACTATCCTACATTCCAATTTGATAACTATTTTAATTTTATTAATTTAGGATTTGTAATTTTAGGCCTAATTTTAGGCCCGATTGGAGTAGGGTTGTTTGCAAAAAAGCTTTCATTAAAAATCGAAAATTTTAATTAACAAAATAGTGGTAAATATGAAAAAGGCAATTCTAGTTTTTGTATCTCTGTTTGTTTTATCAACAATAAATTTTGCACAAGTTAAGGATTATGAACTTGGTGCAGATCGTTTATCTGGAAGATCTAATTATAGTGGGGGTTATTATAATTATTCTGACCCAACAACAATAAACATTAAAGTAGCAGTATGGGGATTTGTTAGTCATCCTGGAAGATATTTTGTCCCAATTAATACAACTGTAACAGATTTACTTAGCCTTGCTGGAGGACCGACTGATGACGCTCACACCGATCAGCTCCGTATCTATAGAGTATTAGAGGATGGAACGAATAAACTATATCAATTTGATTATGACGATTTGATGTGGGAGGATGAACTAGAGAATAATAAACGTAAAATTCCAGATCTTAAAGCTACTGATATTTTAGTTGTTCCCGGTAGTCAGCGACTCTATTTAAGAGATTGGATCATGATAACACTATCAGTAGTATCTACATTAATATCACTAACCACATTGTTAGTAGTAACGTCACAATAATAGGGATGTACTTTGGAAAATGAATTCGACAATAATATTCAAGAAGAAACTCATTCTATTAAAGATTATATCAATTTAATTAGAATCAACATCGTTCCAATCCTTCTAATTGGATTGACTGGGTTAGCTGTTGCAGTAATTTATGCATTTACTGCAAGGGATATTTATACTGCTTCAACTGCCCTTAAAATCCAAAAACCTCAATCTGGAGGGATTTTAAGTTCCCCTTTAATCCCAGAATTCTCAGACTTTGGAAGTGATAGATTTATTGCAAATGAAATTGAAATTTTACAAAGTAGAAAATTAAGAGAAATTGTTGCGAGAGCTTTAATAGATTCCTTTAAGTATAATGATAGTCCTGATAGTTTTTACGTTTTATTGAATAAAGGATTTGACCTTGAAGAGGATGAAGTTAGATTAAAATCGATTTATGATATAATGGAGATGCTTAGCAAGATTAAGATTGAACAGAAAAGGGGTCTTGATATTGTTGAAATATCTGTAGAATCACCATTACCAGTAGAAGCAAAAATGATTGCCAATAGTTATGCGCGATCATATGAAAACCTTAATCTTAAATATACACGCCAACAATTAAGTAGAGTTGTAGAATTTCTCAAAAATCAAAGAACTGAAAAATATCGAGGACTCGTTGATGTAGAAGAGAGAATGATAGAGTTTCAGGAAGAAGGTAGAGTAATTGCTTTAGATGACCGCGCAAAAGCTTTAATAGATATTTTATCATCTTTCGAAGCACAGAAAGACGCAACCTATATTGAAATGACAGTCGCTGAGAAAAATATTCAACAGTACAAACTTGAAATTGATAGGAAAAATCCAAGTATTAGTAAGTACATTGATAGTTATGCTACTGAACCAAAAATGAGAGCAATTCAAGATGAGTTGGCTAGATTAGAACTTGAAAGAGACCTAGCTTTATCTGATACAACAATGCAAGATGCTTCAAAAGATGAACTTGTTAATAAAAAGAATAGAACTATTCAAGAATTACACAAACAATTAGATGAACAGCTTAAAATTTATAAAGAAAGTATATTCGCTTCTTCACCTTCCGAGTTAAAGGAACTTTCAGTTAAACTATTAGATGAACAGGTTAAATATAAATCTTTGCAGGTAACCTACGATAATCTTACAAAGATTGTTGAAAACTATGAAGTAAGATTTAATGAACTTCCAACGCAAGAAATCGGCATTGCTAGATATGAGCGTGAGTTGAGTGCATATGAAAAATTATATCTTTTAGTCGAGGAAAAATATCAGGAAGCCTTAATTAGTGAACAATCGACTCCTGGAAATGTTCTCATTATTGACGAAGCTATTAAACCTGTTAAACCTTCAAAACCTAATCGAAGACTTATTGTAGTCATTGGACTCATCTTAGGTTTTGGTATTGGAATTGGCTATGCTTTTATTCGTAATTATTTTGATAATACGGTAAAAACGCCGGAAGATATTCAAAAATATAACATCAATGTTCTCTCATGGATACCCAAAATTGAAGGTATTGTTGATAATAAAGAGTTTGAGTTTATTGTAGCTTCAAAATCTGATTCTGTTTATAGTGAAGCATTTAGAGTGTTGCGTACTCGTATTCAATTTTCAAAACTAAACAAGAATGGAATTAAATCGATTCATGTTACTTCTTCAACTCCTCAAGAAGGGAAGACTACTGTTGCGGTTAATATAGCTGGAAGTTTTGCTCAAACCAATAAACGTACTGTTATTGTTGACTGTGACTTGCGTAAGCCAAGAATGCATAATGTTTTTAAGGAACAAAGATTCCCAGGATTCACTGATTATTTTTTAGGGAATACTGATTTTAATTCGATTATTAAAAAATCTGAAATGCCGAATTTAGATTTTATTACTTGTGGTACTATTCCACCTAATCCATCTGAAATTTTGGGCTCCGATCAGATGATCTCATTTTTAGATAAGCTAAAAGAAATTTATGACCTTATTATAATAGATTCTCCACCAGTTATCGCTGTTACAGATTCTGAAATATTATCTAGAATTTCAGATGCTTCTCTTCTGGTTGCAGCTTCTTCAGAAACAGATGTAGAATTGATGAAAAAATCAGTTGAACTCCTTGAACATGAAAATGATTCTTTTATTGGTGTTGTTCTAAACAAATTTACATTTAGAAGTGGATATGGATCTTATTACAAATACTATTACTATTATTCTCATAATAAAGAAAAAGTATCTTCTATTAAAACATAAACAATTCATTGAGCTTTAATTGAATGTTAAAACTGCTGTAGTTACCGGAGGGGCTGGATTCTTAGGATCCCATCTTTGCGATAGATTAATTGATGAGAAGTTTAATGTTATCTGTATTGATAATTTACTTACTGGTAGCCTTAGTAATATTGAGCATCTTTTAAGTAATGAAAAATTTAAGTTTGTTAAACACGATGTTACTGATTTTATACATGTCCCAGACAATATTGACTATGTCCTTCATTTTGCATCTCCCTCCAGTCCGATTGATTATTTAAAATTGCCAATACAAACTTTAAAAGTCGGCTCATTAGGAACTCATAAAGCACTCGGACTTGCTAAAGAGAAAAAAGCGGTATTTTTACTTGCTTCAACATCAGAAGTGTATGGTGATCCCGAAGTTCATCCCCAATCTGAAGATTACTGGGGAAATGTTAATCCAATTGGTCCACGAGGTGTATATGATGAAGCAAAGAGGTTTGCTGAAGCTATGACAATGGCTTATCATAGATATCATAATGTAGAAACAAGAATTGTAAGAATATTTAATACTTATGGACCACGAATGAGAGTTGATGATGGTAGAGCATTACCAACATTTGTATCACAGGCATTGCGAGGTAAGGATATAACTGTTTTCGGTGATGGCTCACAGACCAGAAGTTTTTGCTATGTAACTGATCTGATAGATGGCATATATAAATTATTAATTTCTGATATAAATGAACCAGTAAATATTGGTAATCCTTCGGAATTAACAATAAAAGAGTTTGCTCAAGAGGTTTTGAATATTTCAAATTCAAAAAGCAAAATTATCTATAAAACACTACCGCAAGATGATCCAAAGGTCAGACAACCAAATATTTCTAAAGCAAAATCATTACTTGGTTGGGAACCAGTTATTGATAGGGAAGAGGGATTACAAAAAACAATTGAATATTTTAGAGAAAAGTTAAAATAAAAAAAG
>JBDLIN010000149.1:0-9529 GCA_039714835.1 Bacteroidota bacterium
TGTTTGATCTCTTTTAAATCTGTAATACCTTTAGATATCTCCTTTTTAATTAATTCAATTTCATGTTTTTTTATTAATGAGGAAATATCTGTTTCCGGGAAGTACTCAATAATTGTTTCCAACTGCATTGATACAACAGCTTCAGGCAGTTTTGTAAGAGAGGCAATATCCTCAAGTGAGTACTTTTTGTTCATTAAATCGTAAACAGTTTTTATATTTTCTGGTATTTTTTTCTCTTTGATATTCTCTTGAAGGGTTGATTTTCTCGTAAATTCATAGATGGTTTCTAGAAAATCCTCTCCAATCTTATTGAACATCCATTGATTAAAGCCTTCAACTGACATTAATTTGCTGGGGGAATTTGGTTTCACCTCAACAATTTTTCGTAGAATTGAATCAGAGCAGATCAATTGAGTTGATTGAGAGAATTTTTTAGCAGCAGTTTTTCTAACTTGTCTAAGCTGATTGAATAATTCCAAATTTGCTTCATAGTTGCTGTTTGCAGCAGGCTTTATTGTGGAATCATCAGAAACTATAGTAAAAAAATCTTTTCCTTTTTCTGAAAGAGTTAGTCTATTGTCAAATTTTTGAATGACATCTTTATCAGCTAAATTATCAATTATGGCTTTTAATTCCTGAGAGTTGAAATGTTTACAAACTCCGAAATTTGAAAATTGCTTTAATCCAGGATGTTTAGCTGTTCCAAGGAGCATTTTGATAAAATCATTTATTTTAATAGTCCCGCTTGCTTCATGAATAGAGTTGATAATAATTTCTTCAATATATTCAATCTGAGCAGAATCTGTACTATTTTCATTCAAACAGTTATCACACTGTCCACATTTATAATCTTGTTTTTCTTCTCCAAAATAATTTAGAATGTATTTAAATCGACAAATATCAGAAAACAGATATTCTTTCATCTTCTGAAGTTTATGTTCAGCGCTTTTTTTATGGTCTAGCCATTTTTTAACATCAATCCTAAGGCTATCCTTGTAAACTCTTTCATTTAACAGCTTTATAGACATAACCTCAAGTGGCTTTTCATAATCAATTACACCACTTATCGAGAGTTTTTGGATGATTTCTTCCACATTTTCTTGTAATGAATCCAGTTTTCTTGATAAAGTAGTTATGTCAATTTTAATTTTATTCTGAAATACGTTTTCCCCATAATTCCGTAAAAGAAAAAGAAGAAAATCTCTTGATAGATTTCTAGCATACTTTTCAATAAAAATTTTCAATTCATTTGACTTAAAAAGAACTCGAATATATGAGTTTTTGTTATTCCCCGAATTAAATTGAATAAGATCGTTATCTTGTAAAATTCTGAGGGCAGCTATCATTTTCTGCTTACTAATATTGTATCTTTGAAGGAGTGCTTCTATACCTTTATCAATTGGAATGAAGTTCTCATATCGGCTTCCGACAGCGATATTTGTATAATCACAAAGACTGACATATATTTGCTTTACTTCTTCTTCGGTTGGATAGCTATTATTAATAAAATATTCTTGAATGTGATAATCTTTCTCTTCATAGAGTAAATAAATTTTAGAATTCTTTCCATCTCTTCCTGCACGTCCAATTTCTTGATAATAATTTTCGATTGATGCTGGCAAATTGTAGTGAATTAACAATCTGATATCCGGTTTATCTACTCCCATCCCAAAAGCATTTGTAGCGCAGATAATCTTAAGACGATCTTGCATAAAATCATCTTGGATCATTCTTCTTTGCTCAGAATTTAATCCGGCATGATAATAATTTGCAGATAATCCATTCAAATTCAGAAAGTTAGAGAGTTCTTCTGCATTTTTTCTTGTGGATGTATAAGCTATAACTGGTAAATCACTCCGCTTTATCAGCCTAAGTGTAGTCTCTTTTTTACGTTTTGTTTTTATAACGTTTAACTGCAGATTATCACGCTCGAATCCTCTAATAAAAATTCTGGGATTGTTAAAATGAAAATGCTCTACAACATCTCTTTGAACTTCGGGAATTGCTGTTGCTGTAAAAGCTGAAATATTCTGATTTCCGATTGCTTCACAGAATTGAATTATTTTTCTATAACTTGGTCTAAAATTATGCCCCCACTCGCTAATACAATGCGCTTCGTCAACAAAAATGTACTTTGGTTTCAGTATCTTTATTTTTTCAGTGAACTCTAAATTTTCCAGCCGTTCTGGTGAAACATATAGAAGTTTAATTTTCTTTCTCTCAATATCTCGTAACACTTTTTCACTTTCTTGATATGTTAAAGTGCTATTGATATATGCTGAAACCTCTTTCTTGGTATTTAATCCATCAACCTGATCTTTCATCAATGCAATAAGAGGGGAAATAACAATTGAAAATGTTTCTCCCATTAATGCTGGAATTTGATAGCATAAGGATTTGCCGGCGCCTGTGGGCAATACAGCTAAGACATTATTTCCATTTAGAATTGATTCAATTATTTCTTTTTGACCGGAGCGGAATTCTTTGAAACCAAATATATTTTGTAACGTCTTTTGCATTGAGAATATATTTATTAAGGATTTTATTCAACTTGGTAAATATACTACAAAGTTTTATTTTTGATTTCACTTAAATCAGATTAAACCAGAATGTTAAAAATTAAAAATCTTTCAAAAAGTTTTAATAATATTGAAGCACTAAAAGAAGTTTCACTTGAAATAAAAAATGGTGAATTTTTTGGTTTACTTGGACCAAATGGTGCAGGTAAAACCACATTGATGAATCATATTATTGGATTTTTACATGCAGACGAGGGTGAGATTTTATATAATGAGAAACCGATAAAATTTGGCGATAAAGGTATCAGATTAAAAATTGGTTATGTTCCTCAAGAAATATCACTTTATCAAGAACTTACAGCGATTCAAAATTTGAAAATATTTGGTTCCTTCTTTAACCTTTCTCAAAATGTACTTAAAAGTAATATTGACAAAGCACTTGACCTTGTCCAATTATCTGATAGAAAAAATAGCGCGGTTAAAGAATTTTCTGGAGGGATGAAGAGAAGGCTGAATTTAGCTGTATCTATTTTACATAATCCGGAGGTTTTACTTTGTGATGAACCTACAGTTGGAGTTGATCCGCAATCCCGAAATGCAATTTTTGAAATGCTCCAAGAATTAAATAAACAAGGAGTGACAATTATTTATACTACTCACTATATGGAGGAAGCTGAGAGATTATGCAATAAATTAGCAATAATTGATAGTGGAAAAATTATAGCCACTGGTTCACTAATGGAATTACTCAATAATCTTGATAAAAGGGAAACACTAAAGATCCATAAAACACCAGAAAGTATAGAACTAATTAATAAAATAGAAGAAATTGCTATAATTAATGAATTTGATTTTAAATATGAATTAATACCAAATTCAAATTTTCAGAAGTATTCAGATCTATATAGATATTTCGAAGATATTGGTTTATCATCTGATTTAGTTGAAGTCAGTCAAGCTTCTTTGGAGGATGTTTTCCTTCATCTTACTGGAAGGAGGTTGAGAGATTGAAGAATATTTTTGAGATGTTTAAAAAAGATCTGATCCGTTTTGTAAATGATAAGACAGCATTGCTGTTAACATTTTTAGTCCCAGCAGTTTTGATTATTATTTTTGGAAATATTTTCGGTGGAAATGGGGGATCTAGAGGAAAGGCAAATGTAATTTTTGTAAATAAGAGTAATACAGAAGCAGCTAAAATAATTGAAGAAAAACTTGATTCATCCAAAAGTATCAGACTTATTAAAAAGTATCGCATTGACGAGACAGATTCAGTTACTGATTTTACAGAGGAAAAAGCAATTGAATATGTAAAAGCAGGAAAGTATGCCGCAGCTGTAGTACTCCCAAATGATTTTCTTTCTGATACATCTGTTACAATGAGTATAAAATATTATTACGATCCGAGGAATGAGATTGAATCTTCAATAATTCAGGGTAGTATCCAAAGAACAGTATTCACTCAATTACCGCAAATATTCCCATCCCTTTTAACAAGGCAGGCAAATAAGTTTTTGGGTACAGAGGAAGGAGAAGGATTCAGATCTGATATGGCTGAAATTGTAAGTGATTACTTTGATGTTCCGAAAGATTCCATTCTATCATTCACGAGTAAAGAAATAACTAGCAGCAATTTCCTGAACGAATCAACTGATACCAGTTCAGAATCATTTATTGATAATCTGATCAAATTTGATAGTGTTCAGTTAGTTGGGGCTGATTTGAAAAATCCACAAGTAACCCGGATAGTTGGTGGGTGGGCAATTATGTTTTTATTATTTTCATTGACGTCTATTGCAACTTCCCTTTTTGAAGAGAAGCAAGAGGGGACACTTAAAAGATTGCTATGCATGCCAGTAACACGAACCGAAATCTTATTCTCAAAATATTTGTTTTCAATGTCTTTAGGAATTGTTCAATTAATGGTACTGTTTCTCTTTTCTTGGGTAATATTTGATGTTGATATATTCACTAATTTTTTAAATTTAGTAATTGTAATAATTATTTCGGCATCTGCTGCAGTCTCTTTTGGAATGATTATTACTGCACATGCCAAATCTTTAAGTCAAGCAAATGGAATTGCAACTTTATTAATTTTAGTAATGTCTGCAGTCGGGGGTTCATGGTTTCCAACATTTCTTTTCCCAGATTGGCTTCAAGTTGTTGCAAAATTCACTCTTACATACTGGTCTGTTGAGGCATTTCAACAAGTAATGTGGCGTCAAGCTGAGTTATCAGCAATAACGCTCCATCTACTAATTTTGATTGTTATTTCAATTGTATTTAATGTATATGCGATTATTAGGTTTAATAAAGGAAGGATTTTTTAATAATTAATGAACGCAATCGAGATAAATCAAATAACAAAAGTATTTAGGGCTAACAGAAATAAGTTAGATATTACTGCCTTAAATGACTTCTCACTTTCAGTTTCCAAAGGGGAGATTTTTGGATTACTTGGGCCAAATGGAGCTGGCAAAACTACTTTAATTAAAATACTACTTGGAGTTGTATATCCAACAACTGGCTCAGCTAATTTACTAAGTGAACCGATTACCAACTATAAAATTAAGAGTAGGATTGGATTTCTTCCAGAGAATCATAAATTTCCAAACTATTTAACAGCTGAGCAGACTTTAAAGTATTTTGCAAAACTTAGTGGAGTGAATCATTCAAATCTAAATGAACGAATTGATGAACTTCTTGCCCTAGTGAAAATGAGTGAGTGGAAGAAAACAAAGATAAAGAAATACTCTAAAGGAATGATGCAGAGGTTAGGATTAGCACAAGCAATGATAAATGAACCTGAGCTAATATTCTTAGATGAACCAACTGATGGAGTTGATCCAATAGGAAGAAAAGAGATTAGAGATATACTCATTGATTTAAAAGAACGAGGTACAACAATATTTCTGAATAGCCATTTGTTATCGGAAGTTGAAATGGTTAGTGATAGAGTTGCAATATTAAATAAGGGGAAATTGTTAAAAGAGGGAAGCGTGAAAGAGCTAACCACTTCCGAAGAAATATATGAGATAGAGACTTCTAATGTCCTTCCAAATATTTATTCTATACCTGAATTTTCTTCATATAAAATTACTCAAGAAAATGATCATAAACTTTCGATAAATGTTGGTGATGATGATGAGTTAAACTTTGTAATTGATCAACTTCGTAAACATAGAGTCAATATAAAAACGATTAATGTTCAGAAAAATTCTTTAGAGGAATTATTTGTTTCTTTAATCAAGGATAGCAGAGGGAAAGAATGATGAAGAACGTTTATATATTATCTTTGCTTACATTTAGAGAAGCATTTTCTCGAAAGATTTTCATATTCTTTTTCGGTGTATCTTCATTTGTATTATTACTTTTTTCCATTCTTTTCTTAACCATAAGTCCAGAATCTTTTTCTGATATAACAACAAATAGTGTCAAAAGCGATTCATTTAATTTAACTATTGCTCATGGAATAAAGCTATTCATTACAATTCCACTATTTGGTGGTGGTCTCTTTATTTCAATTTTTTCAGTTTCTAATTTTATTCCGCTAATGATCGAGAAAGGAAGCATTGATCTTCTTATTTCAAAACCAGTATCTAGAGTACAGATAATTTTAGGAAAATATTTTGGCGGTACTGCAATGGTATTCGTCAATATTGCCTATCTTATTATTGGTATCTGGATTCTAATAGGATTAAAATTCGGGGATTGGGATACTTCATTTCTACTCACAATATTTACAATTACATTTGCTTTTGCGCTACTATATACACTTGTTATTTTATTAGGTATTGTTACAAAAAGTTCTGTAATTTCAATGATCGTTACGTATCTAATATTTTTTATCATCTCACCTATTTTAGCATCAAGAGAAACGATCTTTACATTCATTAATAGTAATGTGCTTAAAAGCATTTCTGAATTTTTATATTATATAATACCACAAACTTCAGAATTATCAACAATCACTAGTGATCTTGCTTCAGGAAATAGATCGCTTAACTATGAACCTTTGATAACATCTGCATTGCTGATGGTCATTATTCTAACAAGTGCAATTCTTATTTTTAGAAGAAAGGATTACTAGTTCCGAATTGATAGTTAGATATTCAATCTACTTAAAACAAAGTTATATGCTTGGAATTAAAAGTTCTCATAAGGAAAGAGAGATTTATCAATAATAGTAAAAATGATTAGTGTTTTTATTGAAATAGAACTTTTTTAGTGGTATGAATGTTGAAACTTGATTAGGTTTTATAATCAAAAATAAATGATTAATGTAAATTATTGAGAGCTAATTAATGAGTGAAGAAAATGAAATAACTAATCTCCAAGATCTATTAGGAGATCTGACACAACCTGATGAAGCTGATAAAATAGAATTTGTGGCTGTAATTGGAGCTGGTGTGATGGGGCAAGGAATTGCTAGAACCATCTCTGCGGCAGGTATCGATGTAGTAATGATTGAAAGAAAAGAAGAAAGAATTGAAGAGGCGCTTGAGAATTTAACAAGAAATATGGAACATGAAATTTCTCGTTGGGCAATGACAAAGAGTGAGATGAAATCAATCATGAGCCGTATAAAATGGTCGTTAGATATGAACCAGGTTAAAGATTCAAATTTTATTATTGAGGCAGTTGAAGAAAACTTTGAATTGAAGAAAGAGATTTTTCTGGAACTGGACAAAATTGCTGATCCTGATACAATTCTGGTTTCTAACACTGCGACTTTAAGTCTTACCAAAATTGCTGAGGTCACAAAAAGACGCGATAAAATTATAGGAATGCATTTTCTTAATCCTGTTCCAAAAGTCAGTTTAGTTGAGGTTGTTAAAGCTTTAGAAACTTCGGATGATACCGTTGCTAAAACAAAACGATTTGCTGAGAAAATTGGTAAAACTCCAATTGAAGTATATGAATATCCTGGTTTTGTAACTACACGCGCTATTGTTCCATATTTGAATGAAGCTATGCATATTCTTCTTGAAGGGGTAGCATCCGCAAAGGATATTGAATTAGCAATGAAACTTGGCTATAATATTCAAATAGGTCCGTTAGAATTAGCTGATTCAATTGGACTGGATGAAATACTTTTTTGGATGCAGGAGTTATGGAATGCACTTGGAGAGCCGCGTTATCGGCCATGCCCAATTTTACGTCAAATGGTGAGAGACAGAAAACTTGGTAAGAAAGTCGGTGAAGGTTTCTTTAAGTATGATAAAGATGGAAATATAATAGATTAAATTTTGAGGAATCAATGAAAATTTTGGTATTAAACTGTGGAAGCTCATCAATTAAATATCAATTTATTGATACAGATGGGGAAGTGGTTGCTGCAAAAGGTGCTGTAGAAAGAATTGGAATGAGTAGTGCTGTTCTAACACACGCTCCAAAAGATAGGGAACAAATAAGAATTGTTGGTGAGATATTAGACCATACTCTTGCCATTGAATATGTAATTGCTGTATTACTTAGTCCGAATCATGGAGTAATTAAAGATAAAAATGAAATTGATGCAGTAGGACATAGAGTTGTGCATGGTGGTGAAGATTTTACTGGCTCCGTATTAATAACCGATAGAGTTATGAACGTTCTAAAAGAAAATATTGAACTTGCTCCTTTACATAATCCGCCAAATATTAAAGGTATTCAAGCAGCAAAAGCACATCTTCCTAATACTCCGCAAATAGGTGTGTTCGATACAGCTTTTCATGCAAAAATGCCGCCGCATGCTTTCCTCTATGGAATTCCATATGAGCTTTATAGAAAATACAAGATCAGAAGATATGGATTTCATGGAACATCACATAGATTTGTAGCTCAAAAGGCTGCAATGATGCTTGACAAACCATACGAAGAACTTAAAATTATTACTATTCATCTTGGTAACGGTGCGAGTATTGCAGCAATTGATAAAGGTGTCTCGGTTGATACTTCAATGGGATTCACTCCTCTAGAAGGATTACTGATGGGTACACGTAGCGGGGATATTGATCCGTCAATTATTACTTATGTTATGGGTAAGGAAGGTTTGGATATCCGTGATATGAATACCTTGTTGAATAAACATAGCGGTTTAATTGGGGTAAGTGGTGAAAGCTCAGATATGCGTGAATTAGAAGTAGCTGTAAAAGAAGGTGATAAACGTGCATCAAGTGCTTTCAACCTTTTTAATTATAGAATTAAAAAATATGTTGGATCCTATATAGCCGCTCTTGGTGGTTTGGATGCTCTTGTGTTTACTGGTGGAATTGGTGAAAATTCTGTTGAGGTAAGAAAATCAGTTTGCTCAAATATGGAATATCTTGGAATAGAATTAGATCTTGATAAAAACAATAGTGCAAACGGCATGGCTGATCTTTCTACAGTTGATTCCAAAGTGAGAGTTTTAAGAATCCCAACGAATGAAGAACTTGTAATTGCTCTTGATACAGAGAAAATTGTAAATGAACAGATGCAGAATAGTTCAGGCAAATAAGTTTTAATAACATGACGTCATGGAGTGGGAGTCTGTCTAAGAACTTAATTATTGTCATGCTGAATTTATTTCAGCATCTATTTTTACTCCTAAATCAAAGAAAGTAGATTCCGGATCAAGTCCGGAATGACGATTTCTCCAGTTCTCGGACAGACTCGTTATCCATGAACTCAAACAAAGTATATTTTCACCTCTTCTTTCCTCTTAATTCATTATTTTTCAATTAAAGCTATATTCGATCATGGAGAAATTATATGGATCTGCTGCTTAAAGATAAAGTAGTTCTGATCACAGCTTCCAGTAAAGGAATTGGGAAAGCTACTGCGGAGTTATTCTTGAAAGAGGGAAGTAAGGTTGTAATTAGTTCAAGCAACTCAGCTAATTTAGAGAAAGCTTCTGATGAGCTAAAGGAATTGACCGGAACTGAGCCACAAGCAATTGTTTGTGACATTAACAGCAAAAATGATTTAACTTCAATTGTAAAAGAGACAAATGAAAAGTATGGTAAAATAGATGTTCTTGTAAATAA
>JBDLIN010000150.1:0-9505 GCA_039714835.1 Bacteroidota bacterium
TGACCAACCGTTGTATAAGTAACACCTCCTTCTGCAATTTCTATTGTCGGATATGGTTGGCTAGTATTACTTCTAAAATCTCGAAATATATTATAACTAACGAAGAATTTATTTGATGAATTTTCAAATCTGCTATTAAATTCAAGAGCAAATGAATTAAGTTCGTTATTCATCGTATATCCGGAATTTTGGAAAGGCATTGAAGTCTGATTTGGACCACGACCAGTATTATTAAAACTAATTGCAAATGGATGCGGTGGTTTTTGCTGCGATGCATCCAAGAAGTTATACCTAAAAGTTAAGTTATTATTTTCATTGATATTCCAATCCAATTTTAATAGGAACTTTTGATTTTTAGTATCGTGATTGAATCCTTGATATGGACCGGGATCAAAACCATAAACATCGACCATTCTTTGTCTGATCTGATTCATTGTTTCAGCACTAACTCGGCTTACGCCAGGTGGATTGTTTGTTGGATCGTTATCTGAATCAGCTATAAAAGCTCCTGAACCGGGATCTTGACGTGTAACTGTTTCATAACCTAAGAATATGAAAAGTTTGTTTTTAATTATCGGTCCGCCAGCAGTAATACCGGATTGGTTAAACATTAATTCGGGAACTAAAATTTCTTCACCTGATATTTTATTCCCAATTAGACTTTCATTTCTAAAGAAACTGTATAAAGAAACTTTGTACTGATTGGTACCGCTTTTAGTAACAGTATTAATTCCAGCTCCTGTAAAACCACCCTCTCTTACATCAAACGGAGCAATAGATACTTGAACCTGCTCTACAGCATCAAATGGGATTGGTTCGGCACTTGTTTGTCCACCCGGAGAAGGATCATCTAATCCGAATGGATTATTAAAATAGGAACCATCGACAGAAATATTATTATAAAGCCAGTTTTTTCCGCCGAAACTATAATTACCATCACTTCTGGGATCGAGTCTAGTGATATCCCTTGTACTCCTCTTTATTGACGGCAAAGCTGTTATAGATTCCGGATTGATAAAGGTTGCTGCGCCAGTACGGTTACCGTTTAGCACATCATCTTCTTCTCCGGTTACAACAACTTGCCCCATTTCAACTGTTTCACTTGACAGAGTAAAATCAATTCGTAGTTTTTGTCCAAGGTTTAGCATGACATTTTCTTGTGTCTGCTTTTCGAATCCCACATAAGAGACAGTAATGGTATAAGGACCGCCAACTCTCATGCTCGGGATATTAAATTGGCCGTTATCACGAGTGGAAGCTCCATACTGTGTTCCAGTGGGAACATGCAATGCTATGACATTAGCACCGGGTAATGGATTACCTTCAATATCGCCAACAAGGCCATTCATACTTCCCGTGGTTAAACCTTGAGCAAAAAACACTTGAAAAGAAAATAAAAAAATAGCTGAAACGAGGTAGAGAATAGAAAAGTTTTTTTTCATGTAACCTCCTTAAGTTTTAATGTAATAATAATTGAGTAGTTAGATGGATAATCATGATACAAACTCTATCCCGAAAAAAGAAAAATATAAAGTTTAATTCTTAAATTATTAGCTAGAGGTTATCATAGATTAAGACCATTTTTCAAAATTTAATTTCATTAAATATATATCAGAGATCAATTGTCTTTTATTATACTAAGAGTACTACATCAAGAGTACTGCCTCATTAAATTAAGGAAAATAAATCTAAAAAGGAAATAAGGATGCTTACATTTTATCTATTAATCATTTTTGATTAAAATGACTGCTCTATATCAACATAAATTTTAGTAGTAATAATGACTTGAACTTGACGATTTATTCAATTGAAAAAGTATACCCAATGCTTCGCACGCTTTTAATGAAAATCGGATCAGAGGGATCATCTTCAAAGTACTTTCTTAGCCGTACAATAAAATTATCAACTGTTCTGGTTTCAATTTGCGGATTTATCTGCCAAACATTTTCAAGAAGTTCCTCCCGAGTTACAATTTGATTTTTGCGTTCAATTAGATAACGCATCAACATTGCTTCACGCTGTGTCAGCGGAAATTCACTCCCTTCTCTTACATATATCAATTTTTCAAAATTAATTTCATTCTTCCCAAAATGAAAAATCGGATTTGACTTATTAACACTACTGTACCACTCTTTTCGCTTCAGCATCCCTTTTACTCTGAGCAGTAATTCATCAAGATTGAACGGTTTTGTAATATAATCATCAGCACCTATTTCAAGTCCGTGTATTTTGTCTCTAATGTCCGCTCTAGCGGTCAACATAAGAATTGGAATTTTGGGATCAGACTCTCTGATCTGCCTTGCAACTTCAAATCCATCAAGATAAGGAAGCATTATATCTAGGATAACAAGGTCATACTCAGAATCTCGGAATGCATCAATCCCTCTTTTACCATCCTTAGCCCATCCAACAATATAACCTTCTTCAGTAAGATTATATTCCAAGCCTTTTGCTAATGATTCTTCATCTTCTACTAATAATATTCTTGCACTATTATTCATCTTATTATTTATCTGATGTTTTTAAACTTAGTAATTTTCGTAAACGTTTTTGTCCATTCTCATCATAAGCTGGAAGTTCCAAAATGAATTTGCTTCCTTTATTTATTCCCTCACTCTGAATGGTAATTTTCCCACGATGTATTTTCATAATTTCCTTAACCAAATAGAGTCCTAATCCAGTACCTTTTACATTGGGAATATCTTTCCTATAGATCCTATGAAATTTTTTGAATATCCTTTTATGTTCCTCTGCAGGAATACCAATCCCATTGTCTGACAACTTGATAATGATTTTATTATTGACTGAACTCAATTCTACTTTAATAATTACATTATTCTCTGAGTATTTGATTGAGTTATCAACCAGATTATCAATTGCAATTTTAATTGCACTCGGATCAATAATACATTTAGTACTTATATTACCAGTTACAATGAAACTTTCATCTTTTAGTTTAAATTGTATTTTGGATTCATTCAATAATCTTTTGAACACTTCGTCAGCATTATATATCTCAAAATTGTGAGCAATCCTTTTTTGCTCTAAGGCTGAAATCTCAAGGATCGAGTCAATAAGTTTTTGAAGTCTTTTAGAATCTTTAATCATACTATCCAAAAATTCTTTTTGCTTTTCTATTGGAACGTTCCTGCTATTTAGAGTCTGTAAGTATAACTGAATTGAAGTGAGGGGTGATTTAAGTTCATGAGTAATATTTGCTATAAAATTATCATACATTTTTGTGAATTTTATCTGAGCCCCTAAATTTCTGAAAAGTATCGACATTCCCACTGCAATTGCTACCATTAATACAATTCCCCCAGAAAAAATAAGTGCATTAGGTGTATCAATAGTGATTTGGGGTGCGAGTTTATCACCGACCTGTTCAAAGATCAAATAGTTTGATACATAGAGGTATATCCACAAACCAAGCAGAACCATCCAGGCTAACTGGCCAAGGATAAAAATGGTAATATCAAATACTAATGAATTTTTCTTCTTCATTCAAAATAAGAATTCTTCTTTTGTAAATATCATATTTAATTATATCAAGTCCAACATAACTCAATTCATTTTTACATTTCTTTTACAATTTCAAAATAAAATAAAATGCATCTTAGAAATACCCATAAAGGAAATATTGAGGTTCAAAATGAAAATATTATTGGTTTATCCAAAAACACCATCAACATTTTGGAGTTTCGAAACTGCTTTGGAATTTATCTCAAAAAAATCTGCTGAACCTCCTCTTGGATTAATAACTGTAGCTGCTATGCTTCCGGAACATTGGGATTTAAAATTAATAGATATGAATGTTTCAACATTACTTGATAAAGATATTAAATGGGCTGATTACGTTTTTTTAAGTGGTATGAGTGTACAGATTAATTCATTTAAAGAAGTTATTAGAAGATGCAACATTCTCGGGACAAAAATCGTTGCCGGCGGACCTTTAGCTACTACTCAGTATAAAGATTTTCTGGGTATAGATCACTTTGTTTTGAATGAGGCTGAAATTACTCTCCCAGAGTTTTTGCAAGACCTGGAAAATAATTCATTAAAGAGCATCTACAGCACTTCTGATTTTCCGGATATCACTTCAACTCCTATTCCTAAATGGGAATTATTAGATATTAAAAAGTATGCATCGATGAGTATGCAGTATTCACGCGGCTGTCCTTATGATTGTGAATTCTGCAGTATTACTGTTTTAAACGGCAGAAGACCAAGGACAAAAACAGTTGATCAATTTTTAAATGAGTTAAGCAGATTAATAGATCTGGGCTGGCTCGGACCCGTTTCTGTTGTAGATGATAATTTCATAGGCAACAAGGTGAAATTAAAGAAAGAGTTTCTACCAGCGTTAATTAATTGGATGAAAGAAAGGAAGTATCCATTTAATTTTATTTCGGAAGTCTCTATCAATTTAGCTGATGATGAAGAACTTTCAGATATGCTTGCTGAGGCTGGTTTTAATAGTTTGTTTGTTGGTATTGAAACTCCGAATAATGAAAGTTTGAATGAATGCGGTAAAAATTTGAATCTAAAAAGCAACATGCTGGAATCTGTACACAAACTTCAACAAAAGGGATTTATTGTATCTGGAGGATTTATTGTAGGTTTTGATCATGATCCCCCCTCTATCTTTGATCAACAGATCGATTTTATTAAAGAGAGTGGAATTGTATCAGCAATGGTTGGTGTGTTAAATGCTCCAACCGGAACTAAACTATTCAATCGAATGAAGTCTGAAAACAGACTGCTGGATAGTTTCACCGGAAATAATATGGACGGATCAATTAATTTTATTCCGCAAATGAATTACAGCGAATTAATGAGTGGTTATACAAAAATATTAAAAACGATTTATGCTGACAGAGAGTACTATCAGAGAGTTAAACAGTTCCTACTCAATTATAAAATTCCAGAATGGAGCATAAATTCCCCATCCCTTAGTGAAATTAAAACCTTTTTTAAGATGGTGTGGAAATTAGGATTTTTAGACGGAAGCAAAGTCTATTTCTGGAAATTACTTGGTTACACCCTTATCAAGTGCCCTCAAAAGCTTGTGTTGGCAATGACATTTGCAGTATACGGTTTTCATTTTAGGAATATAGTTAGAACAATATAAATATTTGTTTTTACCATTGTAACCTAGTAAGGATTAGGCTTTAATAAGACTGTCATTGCGATCATAAATATTATTCTTTCCTTTGCCTTGATGCAAAGGAACAAAAATCAAGACTTATAAAAATTATCTAAAAGTATTCTCGATAAATTAAAAGAAAATAATATGGTTCACGTTTAGCAATGATATTTTCTTTCTTAACATTTCTCTCGAATATTTTTTTAACGATAATTTTTATAGGTCGGGGGAAAGAAATGTTTTAATAATATTGTTATTCTTGACTATCTCCCTTATGTGCGATCATGACTTGTGGCAATCTTTATATTTCGACCTTGAAATATTTGTGTTTAGAAAATCCTTGAGCAAAGTGTCAATAAGAAAAAGTAATTACTAGTCTTGATTGCTTAAAGCGCTAATGACTTCATGACCTCAAAATAATTGTGTTGAGAAATTCACAAGTGAAGCGTTAAGCAGAATATTGATTATGCATGTTTGGGAATTATATTCAATTTTTTGCAAGCGTAACGAAGAGAATTTTAACAATTATTTTTCACTTGTCCGCCGAAGTTTTAATGTGGGCGGAGTCTTGACTTTTTCTCTCTTTTGTGCCTGTCCGCCAATCTTCTATGCGGGTCAAGACAAAAGAGATGCACACTATTTTTCTAGTCATATTTTGTCGGTCTTGACCGAACATTTAATCAAGTCTCTTCACTTCTTTATAGTAAAGATCAATCTTAAACACAATTCTTTCGCCATGGATTGGTCCATGGCGACCAAGTATAAGCTAGTACCGGCAACGACATTTGCAGTATACGGTTTTCATTTTAGGAATATAGTTAGAACAATTTAGTAGAGATTAAACCAGGAGTTTAATATAAAGTTGTTCCAATAACCAAAGGATCAAATAATTTGATCATCAAAATACAACTGCTTAAAAAAGCGATTAATCGTCCTGGCACTATATTTTATTAGTTATGATATTTTTTTATCTTAGGAAAAAAGATTTGTGCGATATTACTCCTTAAATCTTAGAGTAAATTTTTCAATTGTTTTATCGTTATTGTCTCTTTTAAAACTAATAGCTTCATCAACTTCCATTCCATTAACTAGAATACGATTTTCCTTTTCAAGGTTGACTATCCAATGATCATCACCTTTATTAGTATGAACTATAATATTCGCTTCAGATGAAGATGATTCATTAAATTCTATCTGAATATTCGGTGCTGTTTTTTCCATAAATGGCTGTATTACTGTTGCAATTAAAATTGGAAGTTTTCCACTACCTTTATAAACTGCAGTTGGAGAAGCAATTCTTCCATTATGCTTTAACGAAATCCATCCCTGCTCCGGGTTTTCTTCTCCTTTAATAATATCAAGTTTCATTTTCACAGTTGAATTGGAAACGAGTTTTATATTTTTGTTATCATCATATAAGGTCTGTATGGAATTTTCTTTCTCATTAATTTGTACATTATTTAAAGTAAGATGAAATAAGTTCTCAAAACTATGCTTGCCCTCCCCTGTAATTTTATCTATAACAATCCAGTATTCCTTTTTTTTGAACAAAACAAAACGCGAATGAGTTACTGGTATTAGATCATCTCCATAACCATCACTATAAGTTCCGGAGGCAAAATCTATATTTTCATTTGAGATCCAACTGTTTTTCAGAGGTGAATCTGCTCGATGTGTTTCTTTTTGCGGCATCCGTTTTTGCCCTACACCATCAATGATGATAGTGTTATGAGCTTGAGTACTTGTAAAATATCGACGCCATTTATCTGGGATATAACTACTTATACCTGCATCGGTAATAAACAAGCGACCAAACGCTGATACACCGATATGCAGCTTATCTTCATTTTGGTGATTAACTCCCGTTGGACCGGCATCAAAAAACAAATACCATTCATCAGATTCCCAACCGCTGCGCATTACACTTTGACCCGCCCACGGAAAATGGACAGATGTTTTTTCGGGAGGAGTTCCTTTCTCTCCATCAGTAGCAATAAATAACATATCATCACGATTAAAATTATGAGCGCCTAATTGCATCCACTGGCGAATATCAAAACGATATGAGTCATTAGACGGCGGAGCCTCTTTTGCTGGTGAACTTATATACATTAAATACTCAGTCATTTTTTCCAAGACATCAGCATAATTTTTAGGAATTAGTTTTTTAATTTTACGTGCAACATCAAAAGATTGATAAAAACTTCTCAAGCAATAAAAGTGATAACCTGGTGAGAGTTCATGCTGAACACCATCAGGATATATCTGCAATTCCATCTGTAAAAATAGACGTTTAAAACCAAGATCGATCCATTGCTCGGAATCCTTGAATTCTGGGAAATACATCCCAGCAGCAGCTAATCCATTTGATTCAACAATAGACCAATTACTGGATAATTTTAATCCTGATGGGAATTGCTTAATATGCTGCGCATGACTCCAAATTGACGCCAGCATTAGTTGGATAGCTTGGGTTTGAAATGATGACGATGACAAGAATCCAAAAAATGATTCCGGCCAAGTTTTTGACATTCGATCACCAACTTCAAGATTTCGCCAACTTGGAACACGAGTTAATCTGAATGCAGGCGCAGGATTGCGAACAACCCAATCGATAACATCACGATTAAATTCTTCAGCATACATTTCATTATCTGTTTTTTCATATCCATGCAACAGCGTAACCCAATGATTCATTCGATTCAATCCCCAAATCCACTCAAGGTTGTGCGTTGGATTATTACGATAATCAATTCTTTCTCCCATATAAATTGTACTATGACCAAATTGAAATTCATGCCGAAGTACTTTATCAGCAGCTTCATCAATCCCTGTCGTCTCTTTATTTATTTGATTTTTGGATGATCTATTATTCCAAATCGGGTGTTCCTTTCGGCGAAAGTATTCGGCAACTTCATGAGCCGCCAGAAGAATCTTTTTACTTTCATACGCCTTTTTTGTTGCTTCAAATCCTGGATAATCGAGATCAAGCATCTCTTCAAAAAACTGTTTTTGGAAATGTTCTTGATTTAAAATAAAAAGAGCAGGGCTAAGTACCGTATAAAATACATCTCTATTTAATATTTCCTGCATCTCAATATTCTTATAGAAAAGTTGTTCTCCTTCAATACTGAAAAGTGCTTCAGTAATTTGCCCCCTTTCCTTAAAATTTTTAACTAACAGTTCTGGCTTTTTATTTTCGATAATTATTAATTGTATAGCACAATAAGATTCATGCTCAGGCTCGTTCTCCTGTTGAGCCCAGCCATATAATTTTAATCCAAGCAACCATGCTTTAAGCTGTGAAGAACTAGGTTCAGCAATACTCATTTTATTCAAAATATTTTTTACTGTGGCTTCATTAATTTTTAGTGGGATTGGTTGTTCACTGATGTTGCGAGTTAAACGAATAACCTGATCTCCTGTAACAATGCGTGTCCAATTTTTTTCATACAATATTTCAGAAGCATTTAACAGAATAGGAAATATGATAATTAAAACAACTTGATAAAACAATTTGGAACTGGATTGCATAATAATCTCTATAAATTTATTTAACTAATTTACAAACTTCCAAACCAGGCAATATTAATTCAATAGTTATTTTTAGTTTACTCTTATATTAGTATAATAACATTTAATACTTTCCAAATGTATTGCATAATATGAAATTAGCTTTTAATTTCTCAACTCTATTCCATGAGCATGAAAGTGATCATTATTTAGATGTCCTGTTAATACCAATGAGAGTGCTTCATCCATTCCTGGCGGCAGTTTACCTGGTCCTGAAACCTTAACCTCTTTATTGTTTTTATCAACAACGTAAAATAGAGTATTCCCCTCTCTATCCCGGGAAATTCCTTTTTCACTGACATATTTTACAATGATCTGTACACTTGCATTACTATTGGTGCTTAATTTTGAAAAATCTCCAAGTTCATCACTCGGAGAGAAATATGTGAAATATATTAAAGCAACTATAATAACAACTAAACCAGGTAAAATTATCTTTTGTAAGTTTTTCATATATCATCTTTTAATTAATTATAATTTTATTTTGAGTATAACAAAACCGTTGAAACGGTTAAATATTGTCAGAGCTTTTTATTAACCAACGACTTAAGTCGTTGGTTAATTGTGCAATGTTAAATCGATATAACCAGTTAACTGGTTTTTCAACTTTACTGATTTCCTTATTTACAACTTACATGATATTAGTAAGTGCTCAGCACAATAATTTTAGTTTTAATGTACTTCTTATGTGAATCTTGCTTTCCATTCCTTAAAAGTTATTAGCTCACCAATATGAGTATTGAAGAAGTCAAGTTCTCTTCCACGAATTGAGGTGCTGTTTGTTGA
>JBDLIN010000151.1:0-9471 GCA_039714835.1 Bacteroidota bacterium
TTTACTACAAAATATATAGGTTATTATTTATTAAAGTATATCAGTTTTGTTTGTTCTAAAATTTTATACAATATAATAATTTAGCAACCCACATGTTATATCACATTCTTCTATTGTTGTAGAAATATTTGTCACACACCTGTTTAACTTAATACTACCTACTTTATTGATTAATTATTCCTATTCATCTACTGTATTATTTTACTTCATTTGATAAATAATTTTAAAGTCTTGTCTAATGAAAGTTGTAAGTAAACAAAGAGCAAGTTATTTAATGCCGTTAATAATAGTAGGTGTTATGTATTTTGTAATAGGTTTTGGTGTTGGAATAAGTGGTTTTTTGACTCCTGCTTTAAAATCAGCATTTAGCCTGTCTACAAGTGAGTCATATCTTGTAATTGTTGCGTTATTCTCTGCATTTGTAATTTTTGGTGGTCCGTCCGGGATGGTGATTAAGAAATTTGGCTATAAGTTGTCTATGATAATTGCATTTTTTATAATGGCAATAGGTATGTTATTGTTTGTTCCTTCAGCAATATTTGGAAGTTTCCCCGTGTTTTTAATTGCATTGTTTGTAGGAGGTATTGGTAATACTTTATTACAGGCAGCTGTTAATCCTTATGTTACATTGATTGGGCCTAAGAATAGTGCCGTAATGCGTATGAGTTTAATGGGGATTATGAATAAAAGTGCATGGTGGGTTGCTCCTGTGTTTTTAAGTATTTTTATCGATTTACAAGAGGTAGATATAAATGATGTTATTATTCCTTTCTATATAGTAGCAGGTGTATTACTGGTTCTTGGATTATTTACATATTATTCTGAGTTACCTGAGGTTGTAGCAGAAGGAGAATCGGATGAAGAAGTTATTGATAATGCTTCATCGATAGATGATAATAAAACAAGTGTTTATCAGTATCCTCATTTGTTGTTGGGGGTGTTGGCTTTGTTTATTTACGTTGGAATAGAAACACTTCCTATGACATCTATTATTGATTTTGCAAGAGCAACTTTTGGTGATGGATCTGATCTGGCGGGATATTCTAAGTTTGTTAGTATTGGATTGGTTCTGGGTTATGTTTTTGGAGCTATAGCAGTTCCTAAGTATATTTCACAAACCAATGTGCTAATACTATTTTCATTTATTGGTATTTTTTCAACATTTATGCTAGTATTATTACCGGTTCAATATGCATTTTATGCATTGTTGTTGGTGAGTTTTGCCAATTCGTTGATGTGGCCATCTATATGGCCATTGGCAATAGCTGATTTAGGAAAGTTTACTAAGAATGGTTCTTCGTTATTGGTTACCGGAATAGTTGGAGGTGCATTTATTCCTCTTTTATATGGATTGTTAGTTGATGGATTTAAAGGAACAGCAGAAGTGGCTTCAGTAGGTGACTATCAGTCGGCGTATTGGATATTACTTCCCAGCTACTTGTATATATTGTTTTTTGCCGTTAAAGGTCATAAGATCAGGAAATAACCTAATAAATTTAAAATAATAATATGGATGCTACACTTTTAGTTTTAGCGGCCGGGATGGGAAGCAGGTTTGGAGGATTGAAACAAATAGACAGATTTGGACCTTCCGGCGAAACAATAATTGATTACTCTGTATATGATGCTATTGAGTCAGGATTCAAAAAAGTTGTTTTTGTAATTCGTCATGAGTTTGAAGAAGAATTTAAAAAGGTGATATCTGATAAATACATTGGAAAGATCGAAGTAGAATTTGCTTATCAGGAATTAGATAATTTACCGGAAGGAATTAATTCCTTCCCGGATAGAATTAAGCCATGGGGAACGGGGCATGCTGTATGGGTGGCAAAAAGTAAACTTGTAACTCCATTTGCTGTAATTAATGCTGATGATTATTATGGACGCGAATCTTTTCAAATAATTGCCGATTATTTGGGCAATCTGGTAATAGATGATTTGTCTAAGCAATGTATGGTAGGATATACACTGAATAATACTTTATCGGAAAATGGCGATGTGTCGAGAGGAGTTTGTGAGATTGATTCATCGTTTAATTTAGAAGAGATTGTTGAGCGTACCGAAATTATTAAAAAAGGAGAAAGAGCTGCTTTTATAGAAGAAGGTATAGAGTATCCTCTTAGTGGCAAGGAAGTAGTTTCAATGAATATGATGGGTTTTACTCCTGTGGCATTAGAAAAATTTGAATCGGACTTTAAACTATTTATGAAAGAACGAGGACATGAACTAAAATCTGAATTTTATTTACCAACAGTACTGAGTAATCTTGTAAAGAGTGGAGAGTCAACGGTTAAAGTGTTGACTACTTCATCAAAATGGTTTGGGGTTACTTATAAGGAAGATAAGCCCCTTGTGATGGAAAAAATAAACAAGCTTGTAGAAGCAGAGGTCTATCCTCAACAACTATGGCCTAATTAATAATATTAATATGGAGTTAAATAATATACTTGATAATTTCGAATATCATGGTACAGTAGGTAGCATAGAATCTTTTGGATCTGGGCTTATAAATTCTACATATCGTGTAAAAACACTGGAAGATGATAATGATGATTATGTTTTACAATCGATAAATCATCATATTTTCACTAATGTTCCGGAACTAACTAATAATATCATTAGAGTAACGGATCATATAAAAAATAAGTTAGAGACTCAATACTTGCCGGAAGAGTTAAAAAGACGTGTTTTAACTGTGGTTAAGACAAAAAACGGACTTGGATATTACAAGGACGATGCCGGGACTTATTGGCGTGTCTTTACTCTTATTAATAACTCTAAAACAATAGAGGTTCTGGAAAATTCGGAACAGGCTGAAGCCGCCGGACGTGCTTTTGGAAATTTTCAGGGAATGTTGAGCGATCTGCCCAATCCTGAATTATATGAAATATTACCCGGCTTTCACAATACGGCAATGCGAATAGATAATTTTAAGGAGAGGGTAAAAGAAGATCCTTTTGGACGATTTGACGAAGTTAAAGAGGATGTTGATTTTCTTCTTAAATATGAGGATGAAATGAAGTCTATAATTAAGCAGGGCGAAGAGGGTGCGTTGCCTTCTAGAATTGTACATCAGGATACAAAGTTGAGCAATATCTTATTCGACGAAAATAATAATGAATTATGTGTGATTGATTTAGATACTGTTATGCCTGGCTATTTGTGTTATGATTTTGGTGATGCTGTAAGAGGCGGAATGAATAACGGAAAAGAGGATGATGAAAATCTGGAAAATGTATACTTAAATATGGAATTGTTTAAGGGGTTTGCCCGTGGTTATTATCAATCGTCTAAAGACTTTATTTCTAAGGCCGAAATCAATAGCCTGGCATTTGGTGCAAAGTTGCTTACTTACGAGCAGTCAGTTCGTTTTTTGGATGATTATCTGAATGGCGATCAGTATTATAAAACAAATAAGGATAAGCATAATTTAATACGAAGTAGAGCGCAAATTGCTTATTTCAAAGATCTGGAAAGGAATTTCAGTGAAATGGATTCGTATGTTCAAGGATTATATATGTGATAGTAAAATTTTGGGTTAGAAGTTGATTATTATTTTGTTGTTAGTAAATCTCCTGAGGATTATTTTTCAGGAGATTTTGTTTGAGTAAATCACATATTACTAACCTTAAATAGTTCATCTTTATTTATGTTAATAACCGGGATTAACATAAAAGAATAAGACAAGTCTTTGTCTGCGTAAACGCGGTATTTTTCTAATGGTTTCGAATACCAACTATCAATACCGGCAACGCCTCTTTGCATAAAGTCGATATTCCATCTGTTGAAATTTCGTTTTTCAATATTAATTAGATGTTTGTTTTCGTTTTCAACCTTTCCGTAGTCAAATTCTTTTCTTGCATCAAAGTCTTCTGTTAAAAAGGGGAGGGCAGTAGTCTCAAAACCAATTTGAGATATCGATACTGCCATCAAGCCGTTTCCTTTGTTGTCGGTTAAGGCTGCCCATCGCACATCGGTTTTGTTACCGTTTTCCTGGGGGCGTACATAATCAACTAGCTGATCGCTTGTTGTGCTTGAGTATAAGTCGATAAAGGCCGAGTTGTTTCTATCTCTATAGTTTTCCCAAGGTCCGCGACCAAACCATGTGAAATTACTGTACTTTTCTTTTAGTAATAGGTTCATGCCGAAGCGTGGCAGGTCAGATTTTTCGTTTTTTGTTGTCTTTAAAGTATTTGTGATTTTAATTTTACCATTTGCTAATATAGTGTACGTTGTTAAGAGATCTGTGTCAACATCTTTTAAGTAAAATACCACATTTAGTTTGTATTCGTGTTCTGAGATTCTTTTTGTACTAATATTTTTAACAGTGTAATTAAGTGTAGCCTTCTTCCAGTTAATATTAACGCGGGGCATCTCACTTCCAAAATCATTATCGGTGACAGCTCTCCAAAAATCAGGTTTTGGTCCTTGATTATTCGCGATAAATTGTTCTTTCATGTAAGTGTAAGAACTTATTATTCCTGTTTTTTTATTAATAATTAGTTCAAAATCATTGTTGTAGAATTTTAGTACATTATTTTGTTTTTTGAATTGTAAATTTCCATTGATATTTTCTTTTATTTCTTTCTTTTTGAACCAGTCTAATTTAATTTGTTCACTGGCAATGACGTGGTTAGCCGGGATAATTGTTGTAGAATCGGATGTTTTTGCCTCAAAATGCATGAAATATTCTGTATTTTCTTTGATTTTAACTGTGTTGTTTAGATCTAAGTAAAACGATTTCGACAGGTGAGGGGCAATGTTTAATTCCGGTAATTTAATATCTGCAATTTTTTTGCCATTGGCCTTTATATATGCCGAAATTTTATACTTATCGATGTTGCTAAAATCGAAGAAGTTTGAAACATGTATTCTTGCAATATTATTTTTAAACGAAAGTAATTCGAATTCTATCGGCTGTTGAGCTTTTTTTACTTCATATAAAGCAGGTTTGATTTTTCTGTCAGAAGTGATTATACCATTTATTAAGAAGTTACCATCAGACGGAATATTTTGTCCAAAATCGCCACCATAGGCCAGAAATTTTTTCCCATTATTGTCAGTCTTCCATATCCCCTGATCGACCCAATCCCAGATAAAACCACCCTGAAGTTGGGGGTAGCGTTTTATCATAACCCAATAATCTTTGAAGTTACCGGTGCTGTTCCCCATAGAGTGTGCGTATTCTGAAGGAATAAACGGGCGATCTAATATATGTTGACCAAAATATTCGAAAGTTCCAGGAGAAGGATATTGAGGTACAATAATATCAGAGTTCCAATCAAAATCTAGTTTATATCTTGAAATTTCAACCCTTTCGTATTGAACAGGTCGTTTTAAAGGATCGTTTTGTTTTATGGCTTCATATCCTGCGTAGAAGTTAGTTCCGTTTCCGGCTTCGTTACCCATTGACCAGATAATTACCGAAGGGTGGTTTTTATCTCTTTCAACCATTCTAATCATTCTATCGACGTGAGCCTTTTCCCATGAAGGATTTTTTGCAAGAGATTTTTTTCCATATCCCATACCGTGCGATTCTATATTAGCTTCATCAACTACGTAAATACCATATTCGTCACATAGTTCATACCATCTTTCAGCTTGTGGGTAGTGACTTAATCTCACTGCATTTATATTAAACATTTTCATTAGTTTAATATCTTTCATCATTAACTCCTCGTTTACAATGTGACCGGTTTCGGGGTTATGTTCCTGCATATTTACCCCTTTTAAGAGTACTGCAATTCCATTAACTAGAAGTTGCCCTCTTTTAATTTCAATACTTCGGAACCCAATTTTGTTTACTGTACTTTCCAGGATTCGTCCCTTTTTGTCTTTTAAAGATATTAATAGAGTGTATAGATTTGGTTTCTCGGCACTCCAGTGTTTTATATTTTTGATTGATGTAGCAAAATCGATTGAATTTATAGAATTTGGATCGATTGTGATTTTTTCTTCTCCTTTTGCCAGGTCTTTATTAGCATCTATTATTCTATAACTTAATGAAACTTTTTGTTTTTTATTTTGATGATTTTGTACATCGATACTTAAAGCAAAGTTCCCATTCTTATAGGTCTTATCTAAAGTTGAAACTACTTCAAAATCTTTGATTCTTGTTTTGGGTTGAGTGTATATTTTTACACTTCGTTCTATCCCGCTTATTCTCCAAAAATCCTGACATTCTAAATAACTGGCATCACTCCATCGGTATACTTCAAGAGCTACTGTATTTTCCTTGCCGGGAATAACGTATTCGCTAATGTTGAATTCGGAGGGTAGTTTACTCCCTTGGCTATATCCAACCATTTTACCGTTTATCCAAATGTAAAATGCCGATTTTACTGATCCAAGGTATATGAATACTTCCTTGTTTGTCCATGAGGCAGGGATCTTGAAATTTCGTTTGTACGACCCAACAGGATTGTTGTCATGTGGGATTTGCGGAGGTTTTGGACCGTTTTTTAATTCAGTGATAGGAGTTCTTCTATCAGCAAATTCATAAGGATGATTTACATAAATTGGAGTTCCAAAACCTTCTATTTCCCAATTTGCCGGTACTTTTATATTGTTCCAGTCGCTGGTGTCGAAATTGTTTTGGTAGAAGTTTTGTGGTCTTTGTTTGGGATTATGTGAATAGTTGAATTTCCATATTCCATCGAGACTGATAGAGTTTGTGCTTGCATTTTTTAAGGCCGATATTTCGTTGTTGTAGCTGTTAAAAGTTGCATGTGCTTCTTCTTTATTTACCTCTATAACTGAGAGGTTGTCCCAATTTTCCTGTTGGGCAAAAGCCATATTTAACGAGAATAAAAGGTAGATAGTAGATATAATTGTTCTCGGTGTGTGTGTCATAATATTAGCTTTTAATACCAATCACAAATCAAAATGCACTGTAAAACCTTTGTCTTTTAGTTCTCTGGCACTTTTATTCACAAAGGTTGTTCGCTGATCCTCCTGCGTCGGATTCAGTTTTATCTTCATTAAAAAATAATTCCGTAGCCCAGCTATGCAATGATTTTTATAAATCGCTAAAACAAAATATACTTTGGTTTTACTAGAGCAGTTTGAAATTCATTTGGTATTATACTTCGATCAAAGAATATTTTTCTTCTAATTTCTCCAACATAATTTTAGACATTGATTTTAGATCGTATTCCGGAACCCAATTCCAGTCATTTCTTGCGCTATCATCATTTATCGATCTTGGCCATTTATCGGCAATCTCCTGTCTAAAATCGGGTTTGTATTCAACTTTCAGGGTTGGTATATACTGTTTTATTGCGTTTTCTAATTCCTTTGGCGAAAAACTCATCGCAGTAAGGTTATATGATGTCCTTAGTTTTATGCTTTCTTTTGGAGCCTCCATAAGTTCGATGGTAGCTCTTATTGCATCTTCCATAAATATCATAGGAAGTTCGGTGTGCTCATTTAGAAAGCAGGTGAACTTTTCTCCTTTTACGGCCTTGTGATAAATATCTACAGCATAATCGGTTGTTCCACCACCGGGTAAAGATTGATAGCTTATTACTCCCGGATATCTCAATGATCTTACGTCAAGACCATATTTTTCGAAATAATATTGTCCCCATATTTCGCCACTTGCTTTACTTATTCCATATACGGTAGATGGGTTTAGAAAACTATTTTGAGGAGTATCTATCAATGGTGCATCTTCTCCAAAAACAGCGATCGAACTTGGTATAAATACCTTTTCAACATTGTTTAGGCGAGATATCTCAAGAACATTAAACATGGTTTGGGTATTTATTTTCCAGGTATTTAATGGATTTAACTCTCCTTTTGCAGAAAGTATGGCTGCCAAATGATAGATTTCTTTTATCTGATATTTTTTTACAAGAGCTTCAATAGCATCATAGTCCATTGCATCAAGAGTGTGGAATATACCATTAAAGCTTGTGTTATTATTTATATCTGTGGCAATTACTTTATCGATGCCATATTTGTTTTGTAATTCATCGCTAAGAACAGAACCGATCTGTCCACTAGCTCCAATAATCAATATCATAATATAAGTACGATGTGTTTATGGTAATTTTTCTAAATCTACTTCAGGATTGTTTCTTGTAGAAGCTGATTTATTATATACAGTGTTGATAGTTGTAGTTTCGTTAAAGAAACCACAGTTTTTAAGGTAGAATGTGCCGTTTGACAATCCTCCCGAATAATCGAGACGCGATTCTTTATGAGCAGTAGCATCTGCTGTAAATTTAGCTTCAGTCATCTCATACCAGTTTCCGGCAGTATCGTATATCCACTGTTCTCCATAGTATACTTTTCTTTCTTTATCTCCCATTTCTGTTAAGAAGTTTTCAAGAAAAGAGTGTGGTTGTTTAATGTATGTTGATGTTTTAGGTCGTCTAAATGAGGCTATTAGTTCCCATTTGCCAACTTCAGGAGCATAAAAATATGCTGTAAAATCTGTCGAGTTATTTTCAGAAGGGTGTGCCTTAAGAAGGAACTTGTATTTATTCCCTGCTTTCCAATCGAATATTTTTCGACTTTGACCTCCGGAACCTTCATTCCCAAAGTCGTTTGTTATTACATCTTTTCCTTTGTTAAGTAGTTTTACTCTTTGATCTTCGGGGATGCTATTTGGATCATCGGTTTTATATGGACTCCATATTGAGAAAAGAATTCGTCGTTCTGTTTCGGAATTAACCTGAATACCGAAATATCCACCGGAAAATCCGTTCGCCATATAATACGAGCCAACAACATCATTACCTTCAGGTACTGTCATTTCGTTGTAGAAGTAAAGTACATCGCCTGTTTCGGGAGGAACAGTGTATGAAAGATGTACGGAAGGACCTCTTCTTCCCCAGTAAAAATCCTCTTTTACATAATAGTTAGAACCTTCAGTAGCTTCTCCACCTATCATTATATTAGAAACCTTTGCAAAGTTAGTGGATGTTTTTTTCTCTCCTTGTAACTCTATATATTGGTATCCCGGTTTATCGACATGGAAACTACCAATAAATTTCTCTTTAAAGTTTTTGTTGTTGTTTAGTTCTATTTTTTTTGATTCGCCATTAAATTTTACATTAAGTACCGATTCTCCTTCTTCAACTTTAGCATATAAGGCGATATTAATAATACCGGTTTTTTCGACCTTAAAATATGTTCTTATTATAGTGCTTGTCGAATTCCAGTTTTCGATACCGTTATCTGTAATGGTTTTCAGGGTTTGAATAGGGTTATTGTAAACCCAGCTGTTTCCTTTTGTTAGAATAGGAATATTAATTTCTTTGGAGCTGCTGTCAGGTGTGTTATAACATGAGGTCAGCGCTAATAGGATCAGAGATGTAAAGAAAAGTCTCATATTGTTTTTTTAAGGTTACTATGATCCTTATGTAATAGGATGAAATAGTTTATTTGGTAATTATTTAAAGAAACTGCCTAAAAAGTTTCAATCTCTTTAGGCAGCTTTATTTTATTGTATTATGGGTTTTG
>JBDLIN010000152.1:0-9439 GCA_039714835.1 Bacteroidota bacterium
GTTTAATATTGAATAAGATGTTTGAGAAGTATTTTATAAAGGCGGAAATAATTACAAAAGGAACAAACACTTAGATAAAAATGTATTTATAATAAATAGACTTGGAGACACAAACTGATTCTACCTAACATTTTATCCCAATATCAATTTTACCTTCTCTTTGCCATTTTTGGAGCAATAATATACTAAGTGCTGATAGAAATGGCTTTGGGCCAAACTTAATCTTTTCTCCTCTATTTTGTGATTTTATTTTTTTTATGATCCAATGCATTTTCTTATAATCAACATAATGTTTGACATTGCTTCGACTACTCTCTTCAATAATGGATTGAAAATGTTTTTCATCTTTTAAGAATTGGAAGTATGCATTTGGAATTGTAGTTCCTGATTTGTCCCTACGCCAACAAATCTCATTAGGAATGATTCCCTCAATAGCTTTTCGAAATATATATCGATTATATCCTTCGTTGAACATGTACTTCTTATAATCTAATGCAAGATAGAATTCTATAAGCTTTACATCCAACAATGGATACCGATACTCAATCCTTCGTCTATGAGCGAGAACATTTGTACCCTCTATCCGATCAACAAGATGATTGGTCATCAATCTGGAGTAAATCCTTTCATATAAATTGTAGTGTCCCGATTGATCTATTTCTTTGAAGTATCTATACCTGGTATTAAAATCTCTTTTTATCACATTATTTATTGTAAAGACCTTATACCTATCAATTCGAAAGTCTGGTTTGGAAAACAGTCTATCTACAATTTTTCTGGTCAATCGAAATCGATATTTTAAGTAATAGAGCAACAGAGTTCTTGTTTGATTTAAGCCATCATTCTTGCTTTTTTCTATTAACTGCTTTTTAAGGAATCCATATTCCAGATCTATTGCGAGCTCATCGAAGTATCCAGGTGGAGTTGAAGAAACTCCCTCATCACCTCCAAAACCAGAGAGCATTACATTTATATTTTCTAAGCTGGCTCTCTTCAATAAAGGCTCTGTCATCATTGGATATATCTTACTAATTGGGCTCAAAGTGAGCTCAAGCTGATCAATGAGTGCCTGAAAGCTTCCTCCCTCTTCTTCGCCGTCAATTAAATAATGGTTCTTTATTCCAAGATGCCCGGCCACCATTGTACTATATTCAGACTCATCTTTAAAGGGGTAATAATTGCTCTTTTGATAATCAGATAATGAATGAGAAAGTGCAACTAGGGATACACCAGCACTATTAATTTTACTGGCAAGACCAGCTATAGATGACGAATCTAACCCCCCACTGAGTTCTATTCCAATCTTCCCATTCGAACGCATTCTTTGCCTGACAGCATCAAATAACAGCCTTGAGAAATCATCAATAACAGAACGTTCATCTTTGAGTACATTTGTTCTTCTTTTCAAATCCCAGTACTTTTCAAGTCGCAATGATGACCCAGGTTCTATCATTAACGAATGAGCGGGTTTTAACCTATATAGATTGTGATAAGCTGTCTCACCTTTATTTGGGATCAGATTCATTATACTATCTACAACATGTTTTTCATTAATCTTCCTGGGAAATTCAGGGATACTAAACAATCCCTGAATTTCAGATGAAAATGCAAACATCGTTGGAGAATCAAAATAGAAGAATGGCTTGCATCCAAAATGATCTCTAGCACAGAAAAGAGATTGTACTTTTTGGTCCCAAATTGCAAATGCAAAATCACCATATAAGTGTTTAACACAATCGTTCCCCCATTTTTGATAGGCATGTAAGATTAGTTGACTATCCGTAGTATTTTTTAGTTGAACTCGTGTAATTTCAAGTTGCCTGGCTAGCTCCTCTCTGTAATCTATTCGTGCATCAGCAGTAATACAACATTTAGTAGTATTGTCATAATAAGGCAAATACTCATTTACAGACTCTGGAGTAGTTATTAACATATGATGTCCCAAACCTATTTGCCCATCCTTCCATCTGCCAGAACGATCTGGATGCCAGTGGCTTAAACTCTCCATCGAATAATTGAAAATGGAATCATTCACCGCCTCGTTATTCTTATAAAGAATTCCAAAGATTGTACTCATATAACAAAAATATAGAATTCAATTCATTAGATCTTGTTTGACTTAATTCATTGTAAAAAAAAGTGTAGATTCACCAGAACATTAGTGAAAAAATGAGATTGAATTCATTTCGGTACAGGATACATGGTATCTCAATTAAATCAGAAATCGAATTGCCTGATTTGTTGCTAGATTCAGCAGATAAGTTTGACGTTGTTATTCAATATGGCAATGTTCCACAACATCTACCAGATATACAATCACAAGGAGTTCTGTATGAGGCTGCTGAAAACGATTTTCTTTTTAAGTTTGAATCGGTAGCTAAATATCGTGTCCAGAATGGCAACTTAATTATCGTAGACCCAAATAAAGATTCTTCGAATGAAGATATCTCTCTTTTTCTAATGGGATCGGTAATGGGAGCATTATTGCATCAACGGGGATTGTTAGTTCTTCATGGAAGTTCAGTAATTATAAAAAACAGGGCTGTTATTATTACAGGGCACTCAACAGCCGGGAAGTCAACATTAGCGGCTGGGTTAAATGAAGCTGGCTTTCCAATATTAACTGATGATCTATCTACTATCAGTTTTAACAACTCTAATAATATATATGTACACTCTGGATTTCCTTATATCAGGCTTTGGAGAGATGTGATAGAAAAGCTTCAGATTAAGGGAGAGCTTCAGAAAGTGAGGACAGAAATTGAGAAATATAAGAAATCCATTTCTTATGATAATATTATGGATAAGTATGAAGTTGGACTTATTCTAAACCTATCAAAAAGGAACACAACGGGCTTCAGTTTCGATGAAATCAAGGGTATGGATAAATTTGATATCCTTAAGACAAATACTTACAGAACGCGTTTCATTGAAGGACTAAATATGGCCCAGAGCCATTTTAATAATGTTACCAAACTGATTGAGAAAATCCCCCTGTATAAAATAGAACGCCCTTCGGAGCCATTGCTAATCTATGAGTTAACAGATTACGTGAAAAGTGTAATTAATCCACTTCTATAATGGATAAAAAAAAAATCATCTGGTTAGCTTCATATCCGAAATCAGGAAACACATGGTTCAGGGTTATTCTTAGTAATATTTTATCGGAAACAGATAACCCAACAGACATTAATGAACTGGTTGAAACTCCAATAGCTAGTAGCAGGTTTATATTTGACAATCTCACCGGTACAAGTGCTTCAGATTTAACAGTTCAGGAAATAAATAATTTACGTCCAAAAGTATATACACTTCTTTCAGACCATTCGGATAAAGACCTCTTTCTAAAAGTGCACGATGTTTGGCAAATAAATAAGTTAGGATCCCCAATCTTTCCCAAAGATATTACAAAAGGAGTATTGTATTTTATCAGGAATCCGTTAGATATTGCAGCATCCCTTGCTTTTCACAACAGCAGTTCAATATTAGAGTCTATAAAGACCCTAAACAGTCAATCATATGCACTTTGTAAAAATCCTAAAAAGCTACATAATCAATTATACCAGCGCATATCCAACTGGTCTAAACATGTAAGATCCTGGACAATAGAATCAGGATTACCAATATTTACTATTCGATATGAAGACTTACATATAAACCCGCTACAAACCATTTTTGAAGCCCTTAAGTTCATAAATATGGAGGTGTCAAAAAAAAGAATCATCGAAGCAATTGAAAACAGCTCTTTTAAAAAATTAAAAGAACAGGAAATATCCAATGGTTTTAAAGAGAAGCCAATTAACGCAACATCCTTTTTTCGTGAAGGAAAATATAATACCTGGAAATATCACTTAAACCAAAGTGACATTACAGAGATTGTAAAGGCTCACACAACAATAATGAGAAGATATGGTTATATATCCAAAGATTCGGATAAAGTTTAATATTTCATTTTTTATTACATTTGTATTATTAACATCTATTTATTGCTAATGAATGAATTGCAAAATAATTCTTCACTTATGAAATCTGTTTTAGCTCGAAACGACAAACTCGTATTTAGCAAAGTCGATGGTGAAGTTATTATGCTTAGTATAGATAACGGGGAGTATTATGGACTGAATCAGGTTGGAGCTGAGATATGGGGCTATTTGAATCAACCATGTTCAGTTGAAACAATAATTGAGAAACTCCGAAAGTATTTCGAAGTTTCTATACAAAAATGCAAAACAGATACACTACCCTTTATTATAGAATTAATACAAAAAAAAATTATAATAATAGTTGAAGATGAATGCTAAGTTGTATCTTAGATATGCATTTAACACTAGTTGGAAGGAGAGATATGATATAATAAGAATTCTTCTATTACTAGTTAAAGAAGGACTTATTGTCCGTTACATGCCATTGAAGTACTACTATTCCAGTTTCATCAATACACCCGAAGATATATATTTGGATTTGCAACCATTTCACGAAAATATTGATCGTATTAATAGAGTGATTAAAGCAGTACCTTGGAATGTTACGTGTTTGATGGAGTGTCTTGTTATTCAATCATATTTTAAAAAATTCTCTATAAATGTTCCCATTTATATTGGAGTAAAGACTGGTGAAGAACTTAAAGCTCACGCATGGTATAGTGAATCTGAGCAATTCTCATATAATAAATTGTCAATCAATGAATAAGCGAGTTAAGGATATCAAAAAGGTGTGGGAAAAGCCTAAATTAAAAAGCCTAAACTTTAAGGACACATTGGGTGGTAAACCACACAATACAACTGAGTCTTACGGCGGATTTTTTTCTTAAAAAAATAATTTTACCTCATATGAAAAGATTACTTCTTCTTCAGATTATTGTAACCATTGGATATTTGGGATACGCACAAGATTGGACAAAATCTAATGTATTACTTAGCGATAATAACATAGACGCAATAAAGACTATTGCAGATTCTGATAATAATATAATTATTTATGGCAATTTTTCCGAATCCATGAATGTGGGTTCTGGAGAAGATTTAGTCTCTTATGGTGGAACAGACTACTTCATTGCTAAATTCGATACTCAAAGTGAATTGGTTTGGATAAAAAAAATTGGATCCCGAACTGATGATTTTTTTGACGGTGGAATAAGTGTCGGTGCAGATAATAGTATATATCTAACCGGTGGATTCAATAATTATCTTTTTTATAGTGAGACTGATTCAATTCAAAATAATGGAAAAGATGATATTTTTTTAGCAAAACTAAATAAAGATGGTGATTTTCTATGGTGTAAGAATGCTGGCACTGGAGCTCAACATCAAAGACCCACAACGATACAAATTGACAATTCTGACAACATACTGTTAGCAGGATATTTTAAAGATAGTATCACTATATATAATGATACTACAATATATGCTGACAACAGTTTTAAGGACTATTTCTATAGTAAGTTTAATTCAGATGATGGTGGGCTTATCTGGGCGAAGAGTTTGAAATCAATAAACAGCAATCGATCTGGTTTCATTTATACCATTATTCCAACGGATACTGAGTACTTTTTTGTTGGTGTGTTTGCTGATTCAATTATTTTTGGACATGATACAATAGTATCCCTCACTCCTACATACTACGATACACATTTGTTCTCAACTGATTTATCTGGCAATATAAACTGGCTAAGAAAGATCCAGGGTGATGTATATGCATATACTTATACAATTAGCTTAGATCTTACTGATAATTTATATATCACAGGTTATTATAACAGCCAAACATTAACAATAGATTCTACTGAGACTGAAACCGTGCAGTATTCTTCAAATAAGGGTGGTTTCGACTTTTTTATAGCCAAATACACCAACAGTGGGAATTTGGAATGGTTCCGGGCTAATGGTGGGATAGGAGATGATAGGCTAATATATTCAGAAATTTTTGAAGGTGATTTACATGTAACTGGATATTTCTCAGACACATTGCAGTGGGGAGGTATTCAACTGTTTTCAAATGGAGAAACCGATCAGGATATGTTTATCGCCTCAATTGATAGTGAGGGAAATTATAGAAATGCTAACAGTTTTAGTGGAAGAAACAACAGTAGCGAAAGTGGACAAGGTGTTTTTAATACAACTGATAATTTGTATTCAGTAATTCATTCTAATTCTGATCTTTTAGTTATTGGAGATAGTATTTATACTTCAACAACAGGGAGCTTTTATATTGTGATGGGAGTCATCGGCTGCCTGCCAATCTCCATCGACAACATCATAAAGCAGGACGTCTCCACCTGTTATGGAGACAGTACTGGATCGCTTCAAGTTCTTGCAACAGGTGGTTTTGGAGCACCATGGCAATATTCCATTGATAATGGGTTGAGTTATTCTGAGCTTTCATATTTCGGGGATTTGCCAGCGGGGGATTATCCGGTGGTAGTGATTGATAAAGAAGGTTGTGCGCAACCAGGAAATATAGAAACTGTTAATCAACCAGATACTTTGGTGATTGAATCGGTTACATTTTCGGATATTACTGCTGATGCGGATGGGTTGATTGAAGTAGCCGCTTCCGGAGGATCATCCCCATATACCTTTACGTTGCAGCCTGTTGGAACGGTGCAGGGTTTTGGAACTTTTACATTTGGATTGAGTGACTCCGGAGTCTATTATGTGGAGGTGAATGATCTCCAGAATTGTGGCCCTGTGACAACTGATTCCATTACCATTAATAATGTAGTAGGTATTTATAACTATTCAGACCTGCAGGTGAAGGTGTTTCCGAATCCGACCTCAGGAATAATGACCCTAGAAATGCCATTTGAGGGAATGGAAGCAACGATGGAGGTATTAAGTCTGACCGGACAGGTAATGGTGAGCCGCCAGGTATATTCTTCCGGGGGTGTAATTAGAGAGAAAATTGATCTTTCTGATCTTGCCAAAGGGATGTATATGCTACGGGTTGATGGACAAACCCTGAAGTCGGGAGTTGTTGTGAATTAACAATGAAAACTTGATATAGATAAAGAGCCCTGCAGAGATGTGGGGCTTTTTCATTTAAGACATTACCGTTACCTTTACCCTACAGTTTTTATGAGGAATGTTTTACAAGCATTATGTGTTTCGGAAGAATATTTAAACGAAGTGCCTATAATATTTTGTGAAACAAAAGATTTCAGCACTGAGTTAAATATTCTGGAGAAACTTTGACTATTGAAAAACCACATTTAACATGAACATACTCATCATCGGAGGCGGAGGCCGCGAGCATGCCCTGGCATGGAAAATGGCCCAGAGTCCGCAACTGGAGAAACTTTTTATTGCGCCGGGGAATGCCGGAACCGCTGAAGTGGGAACCAACATACCCATCGGGGTGGAGGATTTTGAGGGGATCAGGGCGCTGGTGCTCAAGGAGAAGATTGACCTGGTGTTGGTTGGACCGGAGGCGCCGCTTGTGGCGGGAGTGGCTGATTTTTTTAAAGGAGATCTGGAATTAAAGGAGATCCCGGTGATTGGGCCATCCAAAGCGGGAGCCGAACTGGAGGGGAGCAAGGATACGGCCAAGACATTCATGCTGGAGAATAACATTCCCACCGGAAAATTCAGGACCTTCATAGAATATACCATCTCGGAGGGGCAAGAGTACCTCTCCACACTGGAACCGCCCTATGTATTGAAGGCCGACGGACTTGCAGCCGGGAAAGGGGTGCTGATCATTGATAATCTGAAGGAGGCGCAGCAAGAGCTGGAGAGCATGCTGAAAGGCAAGTTCGGGAAAGCTTCCCGCAAGGTGGTGATTGAGGAGTTTCTTTCAGGAATTGAGCTTTCAGTCTTTGTCCTTACCGATGGAGAGGGGTATGTGATCCTGCCCGAAGCTAAGGATTACAAGCGAATTGGAGAGGGTGATACAGGTCTTAATACAGGCGGTATGGGTGCTGTTTCCCCGGTGCCCTTTGCGGATGAGGAGTTCATGAAAAAAGTGGAGGATCGCATTGTCAAACCCACCATTGAGGGACTCAAATCGGACGGTATCGATTACAAAGGGTTTATCTTTATCGGACTGATGAACAAGGATGGGGATCCCTATGTGATTGAATACAATGTTCGCATGGGAGATCCGGAATCGGAAGTGGTATTGCCCAGGATCAAGACCGATTTTGTTGAACTGATGAAGGCTACTGCCGAAAACAGGTTATCTGAAATGGAGATTGAGTTCGACAACCGGACAGTCACCACAGTGATGCTCGTTTCCGGCGGGTATCCCGGAAGTTATGAAAAGGGCAAAGAAATTTCCGGTATAAACAATGTGGAAGAGGGTGTAGTATTCCATGCAGGAACAAAACCCAATGGAGACCGGGCCATTACCAGCGGAGGCAGAGTGATCGCCGTGAGCTCCTTTGGTGACACCATGAAAGAAGCCCTTAAAAAATCCTACGAAAACGCAGAGAAGATCAATTTTGAGGGGAAGTATTATCGCAAAGATATTGGGTTTGATCTATGATCCTGCTGCGATTTCTCAAGAACAGCCGAACGGCCGGGGGGGCAGGATTGATAATCCTTTCACTGGTCATTTTCATTAAGTCATTCATCCAGTCCGGGGGACCCGAAGAGGTGAATGGGATGGTGGCATACAGTGGTATGCCCTTTTACAACCTGATCTTTGGATCCATCCATACTACCCCATTTCTCAACCGCATCATCACCCTGCTCCTGCTATGGACCATCAGTTATATGCTCATACGCATTAGTGTACGCTACGTACTGTTGGAATCCAGATCTTTTATGCCTGCTATCTTTTTCCTGCTGTTTTCCATGGCACTTCCCGAGACCCAACAGGTAAGCCCGGCACTGGTGGGATCCATCTTCTACCTCTTCTGTTTTGCTATCCTGTTTGATGTACATGACAAACGGCCCGACACATTCTCTGTTTTCACAGCTGGTATTGTACTTGCCCTTGGCAGCATGTTCTATCTGAAGCTAATCTGGTTTGTCCCACTGATCTGGATCAGTCTGGCTACCATGCGGACGGTCACGTGGCGA
Source organism: Bacteroidota bacterium (assembly GCA_039714835.1). Taxonomy (GTDB): domain Bacteria; phylum Bacteroidota; class Ignavibacteria; order Ignavibacteriales; family Melioribacteraceae; genus SZUA-22. The sequence continues at coordinate 9,021 of JBDLIN010000152.1, forward strand.
GAAATTTTCTACCCGGTCATTGCCTACTTCCTCCTTGGATTGTTCCTCTTCACCTGGTACTGGGCTGTGTTGGATGACGGAGCAGGATTCACTACCCTGATAGCCACGAACCTATCTTTCGAAGATTCATTTGAATACCGCCATTATAGTGTATATATATACTATAGTTATGTCACCTTGATAGTCCTCCTGGCCAGTATTTACATGATTGGGCGGTTCCGGTCAAGAAAAAATGTCATCCAGAACATTTTCCTGGTCATGTTCTACATGTTTGTGGGTGGAGGATTTTTCTTCTTGTTCATTGCCAGGTTCAATCTCTCCTCACTGGTATACACAGGGATCCCGGTATCCTATATCCTTGCCAACTATTTTCACAGGAAAAAGAACCACTGGATGCATGAACTGGTCCTCTGGATTGT
>JBDLIN010000153.1:0-9417 GCA_039714835.1 Bacteroidota bacterium
TGATGAAACTTTCATGATTAAAAACATAAAAAACATGATTATAAATGAAAGTTCCATATGGCAAAAACATAAAATTATAAACATATGAAAGTTATTCTGAAAACATCTATTCTTCTTTTATTAGTTTCTTCAATCACACTTGCGCAGGGAAGTGCGGGAACAAATGCAAAATATGAGTACAGATCGTTAATTGATATGCAAACCGCCGGGATATTAGAACAAGGATTTGCCGGTTTAGGAATTGACATCATGCCAAATGGTGTTCTTATTGCTCAAATTGAAGCTGGAGTATTTAATAATTTTTCATTTGGAATCTCTTACGGCGGATCAAATATAATTGGTACTGGAGATCCAATTGGTTATAGATTGCCCGGGATTTATGCAAAGTTCCGCTTTTTTGATGAGACAAAGCTAATGCCGGCATTTGCAATCGGTTTTGATTCTCAAGGTAAGGGTGCTTATGATGACGAACTGAATCGCTATCAAATAAAATCTCCAGGATTTTTTGCTACTGCATCAAAGAATTTTGAACTTCTTGGATATCTTAGTATTCATGGAATGATCAATTATACACTCGAGAGAGATGACAACGATAAGGATCTAAACCTTGCAGTTGGAATTGAAAAAACTATTGGAGGTACTCTTTCCTTCTATCTTGAATACGATTTTGCTTTAAATGACAACAATCCATTAGCCTTTGGGGCTGGAAAAGGTTATTTAAATTCTGGAATTCGCTGGTCATTAGCTCAAGGTTTTACCCTTGGTTTAGATTTAAGAGATTTGCTTAGTAATCAGACAGTAAATACATATCGTGCAGATAGAGCACTTTACGTAGAATATATCACCTCTATTTTTTAGTGTCTACTTAACTACACAATAGTTCACTCTACAATACACTTTCCTTTCTAAAAACTTAGATTTTAGCTCGGTTCATCAAGATTTCTTCCGGCATATTAGTTGCATTAGTATGTTTAGATTTATGGAGGATAAAATGAAAACGAGAATAATTTTAAGTTTGATTGCATTTAGCTTCACTTTTGTTGGATGTTATACCAGCTTTGCACAACGTGAATATGAAGAGGAATCATTTGGACAAGTTGATGAAACTGTTCAAGCTGATTCGATTATAATTTTTGAGGATGAAAACGGCAAATTAGATACTGTCTATATTTATGCTGAAAACAATGATGAAATAACCGAAGAACCACCTCAAAGTGTAACCGTTGTTAATAATTACTATGATGATAATTACTACGATGACAATGGATGTTGGTTTGGCGGATTCTATGGTGTTCCACGATTTTATTATCCTTTAACTGCGCACTATTATTATGATCCATATTGGTACGATCCGTATTACTATCCTTATTATAGACCATACTATTATGGTGGAGGACTATATGTAGGTGCCAGTTACTATGTTGATAGTTATTACAGAGATTATTACTACTATCCATCTGATGTGCGCTATAGAAATCGATCATCTCATTGGACAAGCTTAAGAAATAATGATAGTGGTCGAAGATTAGAAAGAAAAAGTAGAGATAAGTACAGAGATTTGTATGCAGGTAATAGGACAAGTGGAAACAATGTATTAAATAGAGGAGTTAGTGGTGATAGAGAGATAGGCCGAACTCGTGTTTCAGAAAAGAGAACTCAGATAGCTTCCGTATCTAATGGGGGGATAAGGAAAGCTAATTTGGAAGTTTCACGAAGATCAAGCGCAAAGGAAAAACAAGCGAGAAGAATATCTTCAAATTCTGATAATAAGAAAAATCCTAGAAAAGTAGTAAAGCGAGAAGCAGTTAAACAAACTAAGCCTAAACGGACATCACGAAGCTATTCAAATTCTGAAAAGAACACTAGTAGAAAAAGAACTTATTCCAATGTTCAAAGAAGATCTTCTAATGGAAAGAATAAGAATTCTTCCACGCAGAATGTGAAGAGTACAGAAAAGAGAAAATCTTCATCAAAATCTTATTATAGAAAAAATATGAAAAGTTCTTCAAGTAATTATAAAAAACCAGTTCTTTATAATTCAGGAAACAAATCTAAATCTTCTCGTAAAAGTAGTAAATCATCTTATTCTGGAAACAAATCATCATCTAAGTCATCACGATCTTCATATAGTGGTTCATCTTCAAGGTCATCATCAAAGTCTTCTTACAGGAGTGGATCATCTTCTAGGTCTTCATCAAGATCTTCATATAGTGGTTCTTCTTCAAGATCATCTTCCAGAAGTTCCGCTAGTAAAAGTAGTGGCTCAAGGAGTAGTTCATCACGAAGTAGTGGAAGAAGAAAATAAGCTAAATTGGAAAGAAGTACTCGACTCTAAAATGAATAATAATGTATAGAGAATGAAATGAAAACGCTAAAAAAATATCTAAATGGAATTATCCCATTATCTATTATTCTGAGTAGTTCAGTGATATTTGCGCAGAATTCAAATGATGCACTCAGATTGACAATCCCTGGAATCATTTCAAATGCAAGATCTCTTGGGATGGGAAACAGCTATACAGCACAGGGTAATGATTATACATCTGTGGTATTTAATCCGGCTGGATTAGGTATGGCAGAAAATAGTCAATTAACGGGAAGTTTTTACTATAGATATTTTGAAAATTCTTCCGATTTTTTTGGTAATACAAGTTATAATAAAAATACAGCAACAGAATTTAATCAACTAGGTTATCTATATAAAACTCCTACAACACAAGGTAGTTTGGTATTTGCTTTTGGGTATCAAAAAGAGAAGGATTTTACTTCAACTTTGGAATTTGATGGATTCAATCCAAATAATAATTCAATGATCCAAGACCTAACTTCAGTAAATGATGATATCCCTTTTCTTCTTGGTCTTAGTTATCCTCTCTTTGACCAAAATGATGATTATATAAAAGACACAACAACAATAGACGGTCGATTAAATCAAAGTGGAATGATCTATAACGAAGGTGCGATAAATAGATATTCAATGGGCGCAGGGATAGAAGCTGCTGAAAATGTATTTGTTGGTTTAAGTCTGAATTATTTGTCCGGCAACTTTAAAAGTGATAGAGAATATTATGAAGATGATCTGAATAATTTTTATACTTCTCCTACCGACCCCCTTGATCCAAATACAACTGGATTCGAAACATTTTATTTCAATGATATACTGTCGTGGAATATGCATGCATGGGAATGGAGATTTGGATTTGCATTTAAATGGTTAAAAATTATATCAATAGGCGGTTCGGCTAAACTTCCAACTAAATATCATATCCAAGAAGATTATTATCTAGATGCTTTCAGTCAATTCGATAGAGATTATTTTATTGAAATAGAACCATCAACCAGTCTAATTGAATATGAGATCACAACTCCAGCTGAATTTACCTTAGGAGGAGCAGTTGATCTTTATTTGGTTAATGTTAGTGCTCAAGCTACATTTATAGATTATTCCCAGATGGAGTTTTCCGGTTATTTAGACAAAGATTTAATAAATGGTAACAACAAAATCATAAAAGAAAATTTTAGACCGGTGTTAAATTATAATGTTGGTGCCGAGGCAAGAATTCCATTCACAGAAATTCGAGGCCGAGCTGGTCTGATGTATCTTCCTTCTCCTTATGTGGATGACCCTGAGAACTTTGACAGAATTTATTTAACACTAGGTGCAGGAATTGTCGCCGGTCAAGCATTTAAATTTGATGTTGCTTATGCCTATGGATTTTGGGAAACATATGGTGATAACTATTCTTTTAATGAATCAAGGATTTATCAAAACATCGAATCTCACACAGTATTAATAACTACTACTTTAATGTTTTGAGTTCTTCAAAGTTGAATTGAAAACTTTTACAGCTTATCTTTGGATATAAGTTAAATTAATGCAGAGTATTTATCATTTTAGGTAAAATCTATAGGATAGAAAGTAAGGATTATTACGTAGTTGATGATCAGGGTGATGAGATCAAATGCAGCCTTCCTGGCAGATTTAAGAAACAATTCCACTTAAAACAAGACAAGCAATACATCTTAGATATAGCTGCTGTTGGTGATAGAATTAAATTTACACGAAATGACGATGGTACAGGTGTAATTTCAAAAATTCTTGAAAGGAAAAATTATTTTTCTCGAAAAGCAATTAAGTTAAGAGGTACTGCAGGAAGGGGAGAACGTTTAGAACAGATTTTTGCTGCAAATATTGATAATGTTGTGATTATTACATCAGTCGTTAATCCAAAATTTAACCATCGCTTACTTGATAGAATTTTAGTTGCTGCCGAAAGTTCAGCAGTTAATGTGCTTATTGTTATGAATAAAATTGATCTACAAGATAACTCAGAATATAACGAATGGTTGGAGATTTATAGTGAAATTGGATATAAAGTGCACTTAACTTCTGTAAATCGTAATGAAGGATTGTACGAATTAAGAAATAATTTAAATGGAAAAGTAAATCTATTTTGCGGACTATCCGGTGTCGGGAAATCCTCAATCTTGAATAGTTTATATCCAAACTTGAATTTAAAAGTTGGTGACATAAGTACTTCAACTCATAAAGGAAAACACACTACCGTCTCTTCAATTATGCAGAAAGTGGAAGGTGAAACTATTGTAATTGATACACCAGGAATAAGAGAGTTTGCACCTTATGGAATTAACAAGCTTGATCTAGCTCACTATTTTATAGACTTCACACCTTTTCTCAATGATTGTAAGTTTAATACTTGTACTCATTTTCATGAACCTGGTTGTGCTGTTGTTGATGCGGTGGAAAAAGACCAAATTGATGTTCAGAGATATCAGAGTTATCTGAATTTACTTGAAACAATTGAAGAAGATGTACAGTATTAATAGTATTGACTTCATCTTATTTAACAACGACTCATTATCTTTTGCCTTGTTATTAAAAGAAGTTAGTGATATTTTTTCAAGTTAATATAATAACGATTATGCAAAAAATTATATATATACTCTTACCAATTATTCTAGCAGCTTGTTCAGCAAATGTGACTAAAAATAATGCTGATGAACAAGGTAAGGTGGATCAAGTATCTTATGAAAATCAATCAAAAGCGCAAGATCACTTTATCTCTGGGGCAATATTTGACCTTAAAGGACAATATGCTGCTGCTATTTTAGAATATCAAGAAGCACTTACATTTGATGGTCAGGCTGGGATTCATTATGCATTGAGCAAAGATTATCTTATCCTAAATAAACTTCCTTCTGCTCTTAAACACTCAAAAGTATCAGTTGAAATGGCTCCCGATGATGTTGAGTATAACTATTTTCTCGGGAATGTGTATAAGATCGCTCAGCAGCCGGATTCTGCAGAAGTGGTATTCAATAAAGTAATCGAACTGGATTCTACTTATTATCAGGCATACTATAGTTTAGGTCAAGTATATGAACCTAAGAAACCTCTCAAGGCACTTGAAGTATATGAGACTCTCCTAAAAATGACAGGCCCAGAATGGAGTGTACTTGTTAAAATTGCTGATCTGAATGAAAGAATGGGAAACGTTGATAACACAATATCTACTGTTGAAGAATTACTTTCACTCAATCCTTCTAATCTTCAACTTCAAAAATTATTGATTGAATCATATTTAAAGACAAAAAGAACTGAGGAAGCATTGGTAATGATTGATGATGCATTAGTTATGTTTCCTGATGATCTTAGTTTAATTGAGTATAAAGGGAATGCTCTTGCTCAAGAGAGTCGATGGCAGGAAGCTTCCAAAGAATACAATAAATTGATTCACTCTGAGAGAATACCATTCGAAGCAAAAAAAAGAATTGCCGCTGGATTTGTAACTGAAGCAGCTAAAGATTCAGCAATAATCCCAATTGCTAAAAATGTACTTCATGAAATTGAAAAAGATTCAACAGACTGGCAAATTAGTGCATTTTTAGGTGAAATTGCTTCAACTGAAGGGAATGACTCACTTGCAATTGAATATTTTAAATCTGCAACTAATGATGCTCCGTGGAATCCTCAAATTTGGAATAGGTTGGGAATTCTTCTATTTGAATCACAAAATTATGAGATGACTGTTGAAGAAATGAAAAAAGCTGTTAATCAGTTCCCTGATGATTTTATTGATAATCTTATTCTTGGTTTAGCCCTGTCGCAGCAGCAGGATACAGAAGGTGCATCTCGTGCATTGGAACATGCGGTTAGACTCAATCCCAATGATATCACTGCTCTCAATGCATACGGGTTTACTCTCAATCAGCAAAATCGGACAGATGCAGCAGTGGTTTATCTCGAAAAAGTCCTATACTTAGACTCAACCAATATTCAGGCGCTTAGCACGTTAGCAATGATCTATGATGGACAGAACGATTTCGTTCAGAGTGATTCCCTCTATGAAAGAGCATTATTAATTGATTCAACAAATGCGCTTATTGCCAATAATTATGCTTACTCTCTTTCGGAGAGGGGAATACAGTTAGAGCGTGCTTTGAGACTTGCTGAATTTGCTGTGGAGGAAAATCCGGAGAACTCGTCATACTTGGATACAATAGGTTGGGTTCTCTATAAATTAGAAAATTATGCTAAAGCTGAAGAGTACATTAAAAAAGCCATTGAATATGATGATAGTAACGCGACATTATTTGATCATTTAGCTGATATATATAAGGGAATGAATAAAATAGATAAAGCAAAAGAGTATTGGAAAAAAGCATTAGAGATTGATCCAACCTTGACAGAGATAGAAGAAAAATTAAATAAGAGTTAAGTATGATGTCAAAAAAATATTATTTGGGAATTTTTATTTTAAGTATAGTTTTTATCACTTCATGTAGTACTGAGAAAACTGTAACTACTGAAAAAATTCTACCAGCTGATAGACTAATAAGAAAACTTGAGGGAAATAGACGAACTATAAAAACGTTCAATGGTAAAGGTGTCCTTAATATTAGAAGCGCTAACTTTAAGGGTAAAACAAGTTTCGAAATATCAGTAAAGAAACCTGATTCAATTAAAATATCGATCTATGGCCCATTTGGGATTGATCTTGCTCAAGGTTTAATCACTAAGAGAGAATTTGTTTTTTACGATGTACTTAAAAACAAAGCTTATACAGGTAATAACAACGATAGGGTATTGAAGAGCATATTTAAAATTGACCTGTCTTTTAATGAATTAGTGGATGCATTCGCTGGTGCTGTTAATCTTACTGATCAATTAAGAAATGAACCAAGTATTTATGAAACTGAAGGTGATTCATATCAACTGTTATATCTAAATGAAAAGGAAAACAAAAAGAGCAGGTACGAAGTTGATAAAGAGAATTTGGCAATAGTAAATTACTTAGTTACAACGATGATGAACGAAGAATTGTTTGAGGGAGAGTACTCAAAATTTGAGGTTTATGACCGAGTCCCGATTCCTTTTGTCTCTACAGTAATAAATAAAGTAAATAATGAAAGTATTAGAATTGAATATAGATCTATAGAAGTAAATGAAAAAATAGAAAGCCTTGCTATTCGATTACCATCAGATGTAAAAGTTATAAAATGGTAAAATACTTTACACATATTTTTTTATCATTTATCCTCGTTACAAATTTTATTTTTTCACAGACTAATAAAAAAATACAACAAAGCAACACTCAATTAAATTCAATTCAGAGGGAGATAAGGAATCTTGAAAGTGATTTAAGTGAGCTTCAAGAAAATGAGAAAGAATCCGTTAAGATATTAGAAAACATTAGTCATCAATCACACCTATTAGATAAAATTATCCTTAGATATACAAGGGAAGAAAGAGAGTTGGATAAAAAGATTACATCCCTTACTAGTGAGATCAAAGTCCTTAAAGCTGAAATTGATAAGCTAAAAGATGATTATGCCCGATATATAAGATGGCTCTATATGAATGCTCAAGATTCAAAACTTGCATTTTTAGTCAATGCCAAATCACTTAATCAAGCGGTTGTTCGTTATAAATATCTTAATTATATAACAGATAAAAATGAAGAGCGGTTAGAGGTATTACAACAAAACAAAAAAGATCTTGAAGAAAAAACTGCATTGCTGAAAATTGAGAACGATAAAAAACACTTAGTTGTTGTTGATAAAAGGAAAGAGCAAAGAAAATTTATTAGTAAAGAACAGAAAAAGAAAAAATTAATATCCAAATTAAAAGAAGACCAAGCCAGCGTTGAAAAAGAGATAGATAAAAAAAGAATATTTGAAATTGATATAAAAGCAAGAATAGCAAAGTTAATCGAAGCAGAAAGAAGACGTAAAATTAAATCTCATGAAGAAAATGTAAAAGGGGGCTCTGTTGCTTCTACAATTCCGCAATTCGATTATTCTAATTTCGAAAACTTTACTGATTTAAAAGGTACAATGAGCTGGCCGGTTTCAACTGGGAAAGTTGGACGTTCATTCGGTGAAAATAAAAACCAAAAACTGAAAACAGTAACATTGAATTATGGCATCGATATAGAATCAAATCCAAAAGAAAAAGTTTATGCTGTTGCTCAGGGTCTAGTTTCTGTAATTGATTGGATACCTGGATTTGGCAGTATTATCATTGTTACTCACAAGGGGGATTATCGAACAGTTTACGGACACATTGTTGACATTCAGGTTCGTGAAGGGGATGTTGTAAATGCCGGTACTCAGCTTGGACTTGTGAACGAAAGTCTTGAAGGAAACATCATGCATTTTGAAATATGGAGTGAACGTAATTATCAAAATCCTGAGAATTGGTTGGTGAAGAAATAACAAATGATTTGAAATTAAACGGTACTACATAGTACCGTACCACTTGGTACCATATTATTCAATTGAGTATTTATTAAATTGTGAACGTTGAAGAACCATAATTTTGCAGAGCTGGAAAACTATATTAAAAAGTTTCATTTCACTTGCCTCAGCTGAACTATTAAGTAAAGCTATAGCATTTCTAACAACCATATACTTAGCTAGAGTAATTACACCTGAAGGATTTGGAATTGTTGGATTTGCAACAGCTTTCATCTCTTACTTCATTCTTTTTGTCGATCTTGGCTTAGACACTATTAGTCTAAAAAAAATCGCTCAAGATAATAGCATAATTCAAAAGTATGTTAATAATATATTATCATTTCGAATTTTGATCTCTATCTTGATTTATATTCTACTTTTGCTCATTGTTCTTCTTATAAACATTTCATGGATACAAAAAGCTGCAATTCTACTTTTAGGACTCAACCTCTTGGTGCAATCACTTACACTTGATTATGTTTTTCAAGCAACAGAAAAGATTAAATATTTATCTATAAAGGTTATCTCGAAAAATCTGATGACATTAGTCTTGGTTTTAATATTTGTGAGAGACTTTTCAGATGTTCTGATTGTTGTATCTATTCTTGTCGTAACAAATTTTCTCACATCTCTTTGGATGCTGCTTAAGTACTCAAA
>JBDLIN010000154.1:0-9258 GCA_039714835.1 Bacteroidota bacterium
TGAAACAATTACAAACATTATTTAGGAAACCACCGGTAGAATATCAAAGTGCACCACTTTGGGTTTGGAATGATGATATGAGTGAAGAAGAGATTGACCGGCAGCTAGTAGAGTTTCAATCTGTAGGAATTGGTGGTGTTTTTATTCATCCGCGTCCTGGTTTAATCACACCCTATCTGTCGAATAGATGGTTTGAACTGTGCCGTTATACAGTTGAAAAAGCTAAGGAATTAGAAATGCATGTGTGGTTGTATGATGAAAATTCATATCCAAGTGGATTTGCCGGTGGGTATGTTCCAGCTGAAATGCCTGAGTCATATAATCAAGGGCAAGGATTAAAATTGCATCGTGAGGAAATACTACCCAAGGATGCTACGAAAAAATATTTTATAGTATTAAAGCAAGAAGATTCGAAGTTTATTGATATCACAAATATATTGGAACAATATCAAAATAAACCTGGAGATTATTTCCTTTTTGAGAAAAGTTTCTATAACAAAGGAGGATGGTTTGGCGGTTTTTCTTATGTCGATTTATTGCTTGAAGGAGTTACCGAAAAATTCATTGAAGTTACAATGACAGGTTATGAACAAAATATTGGTGATGAATTTGGAAAGGCTGTCCCGGGTATTTTTACAGATGAACCAAATATTCATCCGCCTGGTGATATTAAATGGACACCATTGCTTTTTACAAAATTTAAGGAAAGATGGGGGTATGATCTCAAAACTAATTTACCATCTCTTTATTATGAAATTGGAAATTGGGAACAAATAAGACACAATTATTATTCCCTATTGCTTGAGATGTTTATCGACAGATGGAGCAAACCGTGGTACAAATATTGTGAGGAACATGACTTGCAATGGACCGGTCATTACTGGGAGCATGGCTGGCCGGATCCTTTGCATGGTGGTGATAATATGGCAATGTATGCCTGGCACCAAATACCTGCGATTGATATGTTAATGAATCAATATAGTGAAAATGTCAATGCCCAATTTGGTAATGTAAGAGCAGTCAAAGAATTAAGCAGCGTTGCCAATCAAATGGGACGTACTCGAACTTTGAGTGAAACTTATGGTGCCGGAGGTTGGGATCTGCGATTTGAAGATATGAAACGAATAGGTGATTGGCAGTACGTTCTTGGTGTTAATTTTTTAAACCAGCATCTATCTTATTCAACAATCATGGGTGCTCGAAAACGTGATCATCCTCAATCATTTTCATATCACGAGCCATGGTGGAATTATTATAAAACTCTCGGTGATTATTTTGCTCGGTTGTCACTAGCTCTATCTTCAGGTAAACAAATCAATCGAATTTTAGTGTTGGAACCTACAACCACGGCTTGGATGCTTTTTTCACCCTATCAATCCAATAAGAGTTTCTCTGATTTAGGCACACAATTTCAAGAGTTTGTTGTATCATTGGAAAAACATCAGATTGAGTACGACCTTGGCTCAGAAAATATTATACATAATAACGGGAAAGTAGTTGGTAGTGAATTTATTGTTGGTGAGAGAAATTATGACTTAGTTGTTTTTCCTCCTGGATTAGAAAATCTTGATAAAAATACTACTGAGTTGATAATACATTACATTAAAGGGGGTGGTAAAGTCCTTTCATTTGTGGATGCACCCCAATACATTGATGGCATAAAATCTCAATCAATTAAATCTCTCTCCGAAGAAAATAGTTCACAATGGAAAAGAGCCAACTCAATTAGCGAACCTAGTGTACAAAAATTAATGAGTTCCAATAAAATAAAGTTTCATCAACCGGAAAAAATTAAGGGTAAATTATTTCATCAACGTCGTGAATTAGAAGATGGTGAGTTACTATTTCTTGTGAATACTAGTTTAGATGAATGGTCAACCGGCTCTCTTGAACTTGATGGAAGATTAGTCATAGAATTTAATCTCGAAAATGGCGAACGATTACCTTATCCGGCTGAGCAAAAGAATGGCAAACTTACTATTACATTTGATTTACCACCGGCTGGAAGTCTGCTCCTTTTTTCAAGTCAATCTGAAGCAAATAGAATTGGATATGATAAAGAAGAATCAGAGCCAATCAAGATACTGCAATCAATAAATGATCTGAATATTGAACGATTGACTCCGAATGTTTTGACACTCGATTATTGCGATTTGCAAATTGACAATAATATTGAAGGAGATATTTATTTTTATGAAGCTCAGAAAAAAATCTTTCAACATTTTGGATTTGACGGAAATCCTTGGAATAGTGAAGTTCAATACAAAACATCGATTGTTGATAAGAAACCAAAACCCACTAATTCAAAGATAAGGGCTAATTACTTTTTTACTACCTCTGAAGGGATTGATAAATCCCAGCTAAAATTGGTAGTGGAACGCCCTGGACTTTGGAAGGTTTCTATTAACGATAACATAATTTCACCTAATCCAGATGAAAATTGGCTTGATAGAGCGAACGGAGTTTTTGATATAGGTAAACATGTAACTGATGGGACAAACAAAATCACACTTGCAGTTGAAGAAATGACTATCCATAACGAATTGGAATCGATTTATATTCTTGGTGATTTTGGTTTAGAATCAGTTGATAAAGGATGGAAGTTAATCCATTCTCAAAAAATAAATATAGGAAGTTGGAAAAAGCAGAGTTTACCTTTTTATTCTGATGGAGTGAAATATTCAAAAGATTATAAAATCAATAAAAGTGAAAAACGATACATTCTAAAACTGACAGATTGGTATGGAAGTACAGCAGAAGTAATAGTAAACAAAAAATCTGCAGGAATTATTGCGTGGGCACCAAATGAATTGGATATAACAGATCTAATTAAAGATGGCAACAATGAGATATCTGTTATCGTTTTTGGTACTCTGAAAAATCTCTTAGGTCCTCATCACATTGGTAATATTCGAGGGACAGCTTGGCCGGCATCATTTGAAGCCGCACCTGAAAATTTACTCGCTGGTTCTGAATATGATTTTATTGATTATGGGTTATTTAATGACTTTTCTTTAATTGTATATGAGGGTTCACCAAAAAAAGTATATTGGAAAATTACCTCTGTTTCTAATCCGGAAATCAATTTCAAAGATAAATTGAGTATTGATGAAAATATTAAAGTAAAGCTTTCTACCGAAACGGAAGAGGCAAAAATTTATTATACACTTGATGGAAGTGAGCCGGAGCGGACATCACAACTTTACTCAGCTCCAATTGTTATCACTAAGAGTTCTGTTTTAAAAACAAAAGCATTTAAAGAAAAGTTGATAGAAAGTGCTACAAATGAGCAATCTTTTTCTATTGTTGATAGCAAAAGGAATGGTTTGGAATATCAATACTTTGAAGGAAGATGGGTAAACATTCCAGACTTTAACAAATTAACTCCTGACCACCAAGGGCGAGTTTATGATTTTGATTTGAAACTACTCAATACAAGGGATGGTAGTTTTGCACTTAAATATCAAGGTTATATTCAGATTGAAAAAGGTGGTGATTATACATTTTATACTAGTTCTAATGATGGGAGTAAATTATTTATTGATGACTATGGAGTTGTGGTTGATAATGGCGGTTCGCATGGTACTCAGCTTCGACAAGGCAAAATAAAACTAAGTCCTGGTTTACACCAAATAATTCTGCATTATTTTGATGCCGGTGGAAGTCGGGATTTGAAAGTATTTTATAAGGGACCGGATATTCAGAAACAGGTAATTCCCGCGGATAAATATTTTTTTAACAAATAAATTTTGGAGAGATAAATGAAATTGAATGTAAGTATTATCCTCATTTTAATTATGGTAACAATGTCTTGTAAAGAAAGTGTTGAATTATCTAAAAATTTTCAAAGAATCAAATACAACGATAATAAGTTAATCGTTGATTTAGGTGTTGGTCTCTGGGCGTGGCCCATCCCAACTGATTATGATAATGACGGAGATTATGATCTATTGGTCAATTGTCCGGATAAACCTTACAACGGAATTTATTTCTTTGAGAATAGCGATGGTAATGTAAAAATGCCAATCTTTAAGCCGGGTGTTAAAATCTCCAAAGCTTATTGGAATATCCAACCATCATATATAAATGGAGAAATAAAATTGTTAATTCCAGGTAAAGAGATCACTAATTTGATTGAGGGACAGATAATTGAAATCTATCCTGATGATGAGATAGATAGTGAGGGAAAAAAAATAAGAGCAAATCAATGGAAGTATTGTGATTATGATGGGGATGACGCACTTGATTTAATAGTAAGTGTTGGTGATTGGACGGAGTATGGTTGGGATAATGCCTATGATAAAAATGGTGATTGGCAAAATGGCCCTTTGCATGGGCATCTATATTTAATAAAGAATAAAAGCACAACAAACAATCCAGAATATGAGAAACCAAAATTAATTTTTGCAGATAATTCTCCAATAGATATTTATGGAATGCCGTCCGCAAATTTTGAAGATTTTGATAATGATGGTGACTTAGATATAATCTGTGGAGAGTTTCTTGATAAATTTACTTACTTCGAAAATATTGGTGATAGAAATAATCCCAAATATTCGTCAAGAGGATTCCTAACCTATTCCGATAAACCGATTACGATGGATCTAGAAATGATAATTCCTGTAGCATTTGATTGGGATAAAGATGGGGATATTGATTTAGTAGTTGGTCAGGAAGATGGAAGAGTTGTCTTAGTTGAAAATACTGGAACATTTGTTAATAACATTCCGCAATTTAAGCTTCCAATCTTTTTTAAACAAAAAGCTGATGATATTAAATTTGGTGCACTTGTTACACCATTTAACATTGATTGGGATAATGATGGTGATGATGATTTAATATGTGGAAATACTGCAGGTTATATTGGATTTATTGAAAATCTAAATGGAGAGAATCCGCCCAAATGGGCAGAACCAGTATATCTTCAAGCTGATGATGAAGTTATTAGAATCCAGGCAGGTTATAACGGTTCTATTCAAGGACCATGTGAAGCCAAATGGGGTTATACTACTCTTAGTGTTGGAGATTGGGATCATGATGGATTGCATGATATTATCATCAATTCAATCTGGGGAAAGATATTGTGGTATAAAAATTTTGGGACTAAGAATGATCCTAAATTGGCAGCAGCTAAACCAATAAAAGTTGAATGGAAAGAGAAAAATTATAAACCTGCTTGGTATTGGTGGGAACCAGAAGGGAATAATCTAGCTACTCAATGGCGAACTACACCGCTTATTTATGATTGGAATAATGATGATTTAATGGATTTGATTATGCTGGATCATGAAGGATTCTTGGCATTTTTTGAACGAAGTGAACGAGAGAATAAACTGATTTTATTGCCTGGTAAACGGATTTTTTATAATGAACAGGGTGAATTATTGCAGCTTAATCCTAAGAGCGCTGGTAAAAGTGGAAGAAGGAAACTATCAATTGTGGATTGGGATTTAGATGGTAAATTAGACCTTCTAGTAAATAGTAAAAATGTCAATTTTTTTAAGAATATAAGTACGAGTAAAGATAAGGTTGTGTTTAAAGATATGGGAATGGTTAGTGAGCAAATCCTAGCCGGTCACACAACTAGTCCAACAACTGTTGATTGGGATAAAAACGGAATACCTGATTTACTATTAGGTGCTGAAGATGGATATTTTTATTATCTAAGAAATCCGAACAAATAATTAAGACTTATATCTACTAATTCGTCACAAAATTTGCGAATTTAATATGGATCTTTCCTTATGGTTCATTTTATTTTTTGATAATGAACAAACGTTTGTCTATATTAAATCATCAAATATTTGCATTTGTTGCATCTACACAATGGCACATACAAAACTCCGGAGATAGTGATAACCTTGGCGAATACCCACCATCTATCGATTTATTACCTCATTGGGCAGATATTATTATTATTGCTCTTAATTTCCCTGAAGTTGGTTAGATCAAAGCCAAACTTAAAATTACAATAAGGAAAAAGTTATGAACTTCAAGTTTAGGGTATTAACATATTTAATAGTTCTATTATTAATCCTAAATAATAGTTTAATAGGACAAAAGTCGCTGAATGAACACCGAGAATATTTTAAAAATCCACCAATGGATTGCTGGCCTCATACAAGATGGTGGTGGCCAGGGAACGCACAAACGAAGGAAAATATTACATATGAACTTGAGCAAATGCGTTCACATGGAATTCGTGGTGTGGAACAAATCACCATGTCCCCAGTATATGAAAAGGGGAATATCGAGTATTTATCAGATGAGTTCATAAAATTAGTTAAACACACAGTTAAAGAAGCTAAACGATTAGAGATGGAAGTCTCATTTAATTTTGGAGGCCCTGGATGGATAATTGGCGGAGAGTGGGTTGAAAATGAAGATAAATCGAGAGATATGATTCCGACATATGTTGATGTAGTTGGTCCTCAACAATTCGAGCAAGAACTTCCAAATGATCTAATTAAAACAAATCGATCGTGGGAAATTTATAGAAAAAAGTTATTAGGAGATGAAAAATTATTGGCAGTTGTAGCTGGAAAAATAGTGGAAGGAATAATTGACTCCTCATCCCTTACAATTCTTACAGATAAAGTTGAAGACAATTTACTCACTTGGAATGTTCCAAAAGGTAAATGGAAAATAATGAGTTTTTGGCTTTCAATTGACAAAACTCACAACTCTGTAAATCATTTTGACAAAGCTGCAATGGAGAGATATTCAAATTATATTGGAGGAAAATTCAAGGATGCTGTTGGGGAGGAATTTGGAAAGACAGTTGAATCATTTTTCTGTGACAGTTTTGAGCTTCCCTATCAAGCAAGTGGTATCAAATGGTCTGACGGACTAATGAATAAATTCAAAGAAAAAAAGGGATATGATCTAATAAAGTATCTACCTGCGATATGGTGGGATGTTGAGAGAATATCACCGAAGATCAGATATGATGTTAACCACTTCCTGGCAGAGTTAGGATTAGAAACTTTTTTTGAACCGTTTATTAAATGGTGTGAAGACAATGGAGTGAAAGGAAGAATTCAAACTTATGGTTTTGAAACTGATAATATTGAATCTGCAGGAAGAGTTCATATCCCGGAAATGGAAATTACCCCTGGCGAAAAAGATAGACACTCATGGTTCGATATCCGAATAGGGCCAAAAAAGTATGTTGCATCAGGTGCACATATTTACGGTAAAGATGTTGTATCGGTTGAAGCTCACACTTTTTTGCATATGGAAAGGTATAGGGCAACTTTAGAGGAAGTAAAAATATCTACAGACGGATTCCTTAGAAGCGGGGCAAATAAGTTTTATAATCATGGTTATAGTTCTTCACAAGAGAGAGATTTAGCACCATCGCGTAGGATGCCATGGGCGCCGCAAATTAATCCAACAAATGTTTGGTGGAAATATTATCCGCTCTTGACTGAATATGTAGCTCGCTGCTCATATATTTTACGACAAGGAGATTTTGCACCTGATATTGCAATATATTCTCCCTTGGCAAATCAATGGAGTAAAAATGCCTTGAACGTTCGCCGATGGACACGTGACTTTGACTGGGGTGAACTTGGAGAACTTTTAGTATCAAATGGTTATGATTTTGATTTGCTCAATGACGATGCTATTCAAAACATTGCAGAATTTGAAAGTAGTGAGATAAAGATTAGAAATATGAAATATAAAATTCTTCTAATCCCAAATATTGAAGCATTGCCTCTTAGTTCATTAAAAAGAATAAAACAGTATGTAAGTAATGGTGGAACTGTTGTCGCACTTGATCGACTTCCTAAATATTCAACTGGATATGTTGGTGCTGTACAGAATGATGAGAAAGTAAAAAAAATTGTGTCTGAATTATTTGGAAATTTGGATGGTAAAAATATTAAATCGCATAATTATGGCAAAGGAAATGTTCATTATCTTAAAAAAGTTATTCATAGAGAGATTTGGTGGGATCAACACAGTTCAATACTTGATCCATTTCTGAAAATTTTGAAAAAATATATTCAACCCGACTTCGGAATTGACTTTGCTTATGAAGAGATCAGAAAAAATAAGGGATTGACCTTTCTGCATAGAAAAATTGATGATGCAGATCTTTATTTTGTAACAAACATTCAAAACAGAGCTGTATCAACAAAAATTAATTTTAGGGTTCACAACAAAAATGTATGGAATTGGAATCCTTATAATGGGGAGGTTACTCAATTATTTCACTATTCCAACTCAGAAAATGGGATAAAACTTCCTATAGATTTAGCTGCATGGGAATCAACAATTCTCGTATTTGAGCAAGGAGACCAAACTTCTCATGTTAATAAAACTAACATGAATAAAATTACCAACTTAGATAGTGATATTGTCTTTGCAGAAGTTAATCAAAATGGTTCATACTATTTGAGTGTAATTAGTGATTTTAATGAAAAATTTATAACAGAGGACATCACAGATATACCTACTCCACTAGTAATAAATGGGAAATGGGAAATGACCTTAGAAAGTGAGCACTTTCCAAAAGTAGAGAAGAAATTAAACTATTTAACTTCTTGGAGTGATGAATCTGATACAAAATATTTTAGTGGTACAGGCAGATACCAAATCATATTCAATCTCTCAGTAGAATATATAGATTCGAGCATAAAACTGGAATTAGACCTTGGTAAAATTGGTAATATTGGAGAGGTTCAAGTTAACGGGAAAAATGCTGGTGTTGTTTGGATGAAGGGGCAGAAATGTGAAATCACCGATCTTGTACACGAAGGGGAAAATGAATTAACTATCGATGTTACAAATACAAATATTAATAGAGTATCATCATTTACAGAGATTGTACCTGTCCGAGATCATCTTGAAGATAAATTTGGAAAAAACCATAAGGGTACTCGATATCCACGGGAATTTGGTTTCGAAGCTCTTCCTCCTTCTGGATTAATTGGACCAGTTAAAATTAATCCGATTAAGATGGTTAAAACTAATCTAAAAATGTAATTGTAGTAAAAAAAGGATTTAAACATGACAAGAACAAAACTATTTCTATTTGTATTTTTAACTATTACCACAGCTTTCATTGCTCAAACTGAATTACCAGTATATAAAAATGCCAATAAAAAGACTCAAGATAGAGTTGATGATTTATTAAAGCGAATGACCGTTGAAGAGAAAGTTGAGCTTCTTGGAGGTAACGGAATGAAAACTATGGTAAATAATCGCCTCGATATACCTGAGATAATAATGACTGATGGTCCTCTGGGT
>JBDLIN010000155.1:0-9218 GCA_039714835.1 Bacteroidota bacterium
ATGTTATACTATTATTAATATATTACAGAATTTACTTTAATATATAAGTAAAAACAATCAATTCCACCAAGGGTAGATAATTATAAATAGATGAAATATTTCTAAATTTCTATCTTAACAGTCTTTCAACTCTCAGCTCAATCCAAACTCAATTACGCAAATAATTGTACTGATAATTTAATTTCTCTAATTCTGTGCTTGCAAAACAAACAATCTTTCCCGAATTTATTAATAACATTAGTTTCTTTCAGTATTATAAGAATTATGACAAATTATTTACATCTTTTTGACAATTTTAGTTTGAAATAGATCGATATTGAAAATGTAAAAATGTTTTTAATAGAGAATTACTGCTTGAAATGAGTATTGCAATAGTAAATAATAATTGGACTCCTAATAAGATTGATATTGAGATCATTTGTCTGAAGGAATTTTTGTGTCTGTTAAAAAGAAATATCCGATATATTTCAGTTGTATTTCCAATGTACTACTTCAGAAAAGGGGCAATTAATAATTCAAGGTTGCTTAGAGCCACCTATTGTTTTGTGCGTTATATTGATGATATATTAGACGGAGATCGGAATATTGATCAAGATCCATATGAATATACTATAACGCTAAAAGAGCAAATTGAAAATGATCAATTCTACTTCACTGATAGAATCTCATATTTAGCATGCTTTATTACGACAGGCTTTCGTGCATTAGAAGGTTGCAAAGAATCTGCGACGAATAATTTAATTTCTTTAATTAATTGTATACTATATGATTTTGAACGAGCTCGGAAGCGCATCACACTAAATGCAGAGGATATCAATAAACATCTGTTTGTCTCTCTTGAGAATTCTGTTAATATTGCTCTAAGAATCAGTGAGGCAAATATCTCCTCGAAAGAAGTGTCAGAATTAATCCAAGCAATGAGTAGTTTTTATACGGTACGTGATCTGCACGCGGATATTTCTAAAAATTTGATAAACATTCCTAATGAAATTTTAAGTCAAGCCAAACACGAAGCGACCGAGCATACATCATTAAATGATCTTTTTGCTACAGAGACAGTAAAAACATGGGTAAAAGAGGAATTTAAAAAAGGTGAAGAGAATTTACTTTCATTTATCACTAAATTTAAATCGATAGATGATAAAAGAACAAGAGGTGTTCTTAAACCTATAGTTACTGGTCTCAAATATTATAGATATTTCAATAAGAGCAAATTTCAAAGTATAAATTAGTCTCCTAATGAGAAATTCTTATTAGGTTCAGTATTCATATAAAAAGGAATACTTAAAGTGTCTATCAAATTGGAAAAATATTATTTTGACGTAACTTCAGAAACTGAGATTGGATTTTATTATGTAATAATGCTGCGATGGAAAAATTTTAGTGTGGGAGCCTCCGGCATTTATCATTTCACTTCATCCACGCAAATAAGCTCCTTTAAGTTTTCAATAAATCCTTTACGTACAATAAATTCAATTCAGCTTACTAATGCGAAAGCGAATATATCAAAGAGGTGTAGTGAACTATTTATAGATCATAATAATGTTGTATTAAAAGGAACGTGGCTCCAAGCATCACAACCTCTCGATAGAATCAGCAAACCATTATACCAGGATGGAAAGTATTCCAGTAATTGGAAAGTATGTTCAGCTTTATCGAAAGTTGATCTAACAATAATTAAAGATGGCAACAGATCCAATATTGTAGGTACCGGATATATCGATTTTGTCGATTTGAATTTTCCATTTACTAAGATTCCATTTACAAAACTTTATTGGGGTCGTCTTCATAGTGAAAACTATTGGTATGTATTTTTATCCCTGGAAACAAAGGAAAAAAGTATTTCAGTTTGTTACTATCCTGAAGGCAGCACAAAAAATGTTAAAGTAAATACAGCTTGCATCGAAGAGGGAGATATAAAATCTTTTCAATGGTTTGTGGGAAAAAATGGCGAAGAAATGACATTTAATGTTTCAACTAAACGCTGCTTGGAAAAAAAGCCAGTATTGAGTAGGAATTGTTTTTTGGATCTAATTCCAAAGAAATTTAGAAATAAAATTAGTTCTTCAGGATATGATAAAAAGTACGAAGTAGAGTTAGTGCACAATCATAGGCTTTTCGTTGGGATTATGGAGGAGGTGAGCTGGCATGAGTGAAAACATTCTTTGTTCCGTAAGTGATTTATCCAAATCTTATGGCAGACAACAAATATTAGATGAGTGTCAATTAGAAATTAACGAAGGAGAATTTATCGGTTTAGTCGGTGAGAATGGTTCCGGTAAAACAACTTTTCTAAAATGTCTATTAGGATTTACAAAGCCAACTTCGGGAGAAGTTAAATATAATTGCTCTCTGGGATATTGCCCTCAGGATAATGTGCTGAATAATAAACTTAGCGTAATTGAACACTTTAGATTTATCGAAACTATTTATAAAAAAAGATACCACATTGATAGAATGTTTGTTGATAGTTTAATTGAAAAATTTAAGCTGGAAACTTATTTAGATAAATTAATATGTAATCTGAGCAGCGGGACATATCAAAAAATAAAACTTATGACAGCCCTATATCATAAACCCGATTTATTGCTCTTGGATGAGCCGTATGATGGATTCGATTGGCAGATGTATAATGTTTTTTGGGAATACATCCGTGAATTTAAAAACAAAAACACTGGTATTTTAATGATAAGTCACTTTGTATTTGAAAATGATAAGTTTGATAAAATATATGAATTAAAAGATAGGAAATTAGAATTGAATGAATAACTCAATGCAAATATTATTACAAATATACATTCTATCAGCAAGGGAATTACTGCGAAATAGAATTGGTTTAATTTTGCTGTTTTTAATTCCTGGTTTTTTCTTATCAATTGCAATTTGGACAGCCGGAGAGGGAGCACTTCCAATTAAACTCTTTTTCCAAAATCAGACAGAGATAATATTAGTAACACAGCAAAAAGTTTCTCTTATTTTTATTGCTGCTTCTGTAAGTGGATTTTTAACAGCATTCTACGCAAATATTTTATTTCATAAAAATTTTGAATATCAAAAATATTGTATCTCTTTAGGATTAAAACCTTCCCTCATGATTATTGGCAAATTTATGTTTTTCATAAGTATTGTTATAGTGATGGCTATTTTTATTTCGGTTATTATCTCTTTGGTAATTCCAATAGAGCAAAAATTATATTCTTTTGCTGGTTTTGTTCTTTTAGGTGTTGTCTACGGCGCCTATGGAGGAATTGTAGGAGTAATTAATAAAGATTACATGGTTGCACTTTTATTAATTGTATTACTCGCAAATCTTGATATCGGTTGGCTGCAGAATCCCGTTTTTTATTCATATGCACAGGAGACAGAAATTATTCATTGGCTGCCGGCATTTTATCCATCTCAATTTATCTTAACATCAACATTTACAAATTTGAATAACTATTGGTCGGTTTTAATGAGTTTCCTATATATTTTGAGTTTTTTATTACTTCTTTTCCTAATAATGTATTTGAAGACGAGGAATCTTTATCATGAGTGAGATAATTTTAAACGGTTTCATTACGATTAAAGGAAAGTATCTTCAAACTTTGGGGTATATAATAATATTTCCAATTTTAATTCCGTCACTTCATTTTTTACTTGGAT
Organism: Bacteroidota bacterium; assembly: GCA_039714835.1. GTDB lineage: Bacteria > Bacteroidota > Ignavibacteria > Ignavibacteriales > Melioribacteraceae > SZUA-22. The sequence goes on from JBDLIN010000155.1 coordinate 3,646, forward strand.
ACTCGTTGGATGAACTCACATTTAATCCATTTTCAAATGATAGTTTCATTTTAGATGCATTCGGTATTATGTTTTTTATACTTGGAATTATTATCTGTTTTTATGGAATCTCAAATTTATGGTTTAAAGGAAAGGGGCTCCCTGTTTCTTCGCTGCCATCACACGATTTGGTAAATACAGGTATTTACGGTATAGTTCGTCATCCTATATATACCGGATTTATAACACTTTACTTAGGATTTTCTCTTTACATTCATTCCTTCTGGAATTGTGTATTATCCACACCACTTATAATTATATTTTATAAAACATATATCGATAACATTGAAGAACCTTCACTAATAAAACAATTCGGAAATAATTATAATATATATAAACAAACTGTTCCCGGTTTATTCAGATTCCCTTTTAGAAGAAAACTCTCCACTATCTTAGATAAGCTTCTTTCAAAATTGTCCAAGATAATTAACGGTCAGAAGATACATTCTATTTCAAACCATAAATTTCTTTTCCCATACGGATTATTTATAAGTATTGGAATAATGTCCGGACTATTTTCCCTAACAATCCTACTCTCATCAAATCATTACTCACAGAAACATATTGCTATTCTGTTAACATTCGTAACGCTGTTTTCATTTCTAGGAATTAGATTAGTATGGATAGTCGGAACAGTTGTGTGTAGACATGAAAGTATTAAGAAAGTCTTCGGAAAAGTTGGATTCGTGTCGTGGGGAGCTTTATTAGGGGTAATATTGTCAGGAGTATTATTTGTAATGTTGACAGGAAGCTCATTTTATGAATGGCTTGATTATATGTTTATTTCGTTAGTACTTGCTCACTTTTGGGGACGAATTGGATGTGCTTTTTATGGCTGCTGTTATGGAAAGGAAACAGAATCGCAAACTTCTATTTGTTATAATAATCCTTCATTAAAAGCAGTAAGAGAAAATTTGATAGATACTTCCCATCTTTTCCCTGTTCAATTTATCTCATCTTTTAATGGACTAATAATCTTTATAATTACTTTTCTTGTTTGGCTTAACAATCCTTTGCCGGTTGGATTTCCTTTTGTATTAATTTGTTTTCTTTACAGCTTAGTCAGACTTTTAGAAGAGTTTTATAGATATCAGAAAAAGATAATCTGGAATTTATTATCAGCGTCTCAGATTGTTTCAATATTATTATTAATAGTTTGTACAGGGCATCTAATTTATTATCTAAATGAACCTCAGCTCGTTTTACATGAAATAGTTTTAGGTAACCTTCACCTTGAACTTATAAACAGCACTAATATTATCGTTGTTTCAATTATAGGTGTAATCTCATTTTTATTATTCAGTTATCATCGTTATGAAATAGGTAGATGGAGTAAGAATAAGGAGAAGGCTTAGGTGGAGGCGAAGGAAAACCAATAGAATATAAGTAAACTATAAATACTATCTGTGATATGTCTTTTAACTATAAAAATAATACCCTTTTCTGGGATCAAGCAAATCTGTTTGAATTAGCTGATAAATTTAAAACTCCATTCTTTATACTGAACGAGCAAAGCCTAATAAATTCAGGCAAAGAATTCTTGCAGTATTTTAATGATCAATCTCTTCCGGTATCTTGTTACTATTCATTGAAAACTAATCCTGTTCCATACATGTTGAAGTTATTAAAAAACCAAGGGGTAGGGATTGAGATAATTTCAGAATATGAAATGTGGCTGGCAAAAAAATTGAATTTTAATGGTGACGAAATAATTGTAAATGGTCCGGCAAAATCAGATAAGCTAATAGCTGACTCAATTTCTTATAATGTTAAAATGCTCTCTATCGAATCAATATCCGAGTTAGATAGAGTGATAAAGATATCTAAAAAAAGTGACGGACAGCTTAACTGCGGGATTCGGATATCACCACAATTAAGAACAAATCCTTTCAATTTAACCTTAGGTAGCTCAAAATCTGGTTCACCTTATGGTTTGATTTGTGACTCGGATGAAATAAAGTTTGCTCTAGAGAAAATTAGTTCTTGTGAAAGTCTAAATTTTATGGGATTTAATTTTCATTTAGGTTCCGGGATTAAAAGCAGCCGCCCATATAAAAAATCGTACTCTGTGCTTGAAAGAGCAGTGCTGCTGGCTAAAAATTACGGCTTGGAGAGTAGAATATTAAATATTGGTGGTGGATTTGGAAGTTCCTCAGCTCCAATATTATCTTTTTACCAATTGGCAAAATCTTTTGCTTCGCATCCAAAATTAAAATCAATTGATACTAATGAAAACAATACTTTACGAGAAGTTTCAAAAGGTGCAGTCAGACTATTGAAAAAATTAAAGAGCTGCGGAATACAAATTGAAGAAGTGATAACCGAACCAGGAAGAAAGATTTCAGGAAACTCACAAATATTAATTCTAAAAGTTCTAGATATAATTAAAAGGAAAAACAATAAATATAATGTTATTTGCGATGGCGGCGCTATGAGCATTTCGCCAATGTTGCTTACAGAGCATCATAAAATATTCCCGCTCTTGATGCGTGATAATAAAAGAAACAGTTATTCAATATATGGTAATCTTCCCTCAACGATGGATAAAGTTACCAGCTCAATATATCTTCCCAAGTTGGAGATAGGAGATTATCTTGGTGTCCTAGATGCAGGTGCGTATTTTATTCCCTTTAATAATAACTTTAACGGCCCAAGACCATCAATAATTTCCATTAACAAAAACAAATACGAGATCATTCGAAAAGAAGAAACATTAGAGGATATCGTACGTAATGATCTTTTCTAAGAATTAATATTAGGAATGGAAATAAAAATGAATGGTTCTAACGAATTAGTAGCTGATCAAAACAAATATGATGACATAATCCAGCAGATGATAAATAAGAGATCGGAATGGGAAGATCAGTCCATTCATTCCCGCATAAAAAAAATCAAAATACTAAGGAAAATAATATCAAAAAGAGCCGATGAAATTGCTAATGCAATTGCAGAAGAGTGCAGCCGTTCGAAGTTTGAATCTTTAACACAGGAAGTTTTACCGGTCCTTGAGATGTCAAAATATTGTGAATCACATTACAAGAAATGGTTAAAAACGAAGAGTTTCAAGTACTTTCGCCCTGGATTTCTTAGAAAGACAAACTATTTAGTTAAAGAACCAATCGGGATTATCAGTGTTATCACGCCGTTTAATTTTCCATTTTCTTTAGGAATGATGAGTCTTGTATATATTTTACTCGCTGGCAACAGTGTTGTTTTAAAGCCCTCCCCAAAATCTAAAAAAGTAGCATCATTAATTATTGACTTACTTTCAGAAGCAGGATTATCACCCGGGATTGCAAATGTAATTACAGGTGATGGAGAAACTGGTGATTATTTAGTGGAACACTCTAACATTGATAAAATATTCTTCTTTGGGAGTAAATTAATTGGGAATACAATTTTTGAAAAGTGCCGACATTTAGGAAAACAATGTGTCCTAGAATTAGGCGGTGGTACTACTGCTCTTGTCAGTAGTGATGCTAATATTAAATTATCTGCAGCCGGTATTGCCTGGAGCAGTTTTTATTCAAACGGAATGTCGTGTATTGGAACAGAAAGAGTTTTTATTGAAAAACCAGTAGAAGATGATTTTCTCAATTTGCTAAAATCAGATGCAGTTAAATATCAAGAAACTACATGTAATAGTAAAACAACAACTGGACCATTGACAAAATATGATGTGGATAGATTACAAAAAATAATCGAATTTGCTGTAGATAAAGATAATGCGGAAATTTTATGCGGTGGAAAGTTTATTAATATGGGCCAAGATAGTTTTTGTCTTGAGAATACTGTAATAAAGGTTAAATCAAATGAGAGCAAAATTTTAGAAGAGGAAATTTTTGGGCCAATAGTTGTTGTGTGTCCGGTAGAAAATATGGAGCAAATTATTGAAAAACTGAATTCCTCTTTAGGTGTATCAATATGGAAGAGAAATCAAAAAGATGCACTCAAAATTGCTAAAAAGATAAATACCGGAATGATCTGGATCAATGATACTAGTTATGGTTTGCCAAACTTACCTTGGTTTGGGTTAATGGACAATGGATGGGGAAGAATCTTTTCTGAAGAATCACTACATGAAGTTTTGAACATCAAATGGATCTCCGCACATCCCTCATTCTCAGCACAAAAAAGATTTTGGTGGTACCCATATACTCCAATTAAACAAAAAATTGTAAAATTTATTGCAAAGAAATTTTATTGAATTTAAGGAGTTTCTTCAATCTAAATTGTAAGAAGGGCACTTTTTAATTACGAAAGATACTATTGAAAAAGGTGCTGCCACTTTGCAATGAAGTGAGAAGAAAGACTGCTTAGTAAACTTCCAAATACACGTATTGCGTATAGCAGGACTATATGTTATATTATTATTCGTTTATCGCCTAATCTAAGTTTAAAATATAGAAAAACAAAGAATTGTAAAAACATCTTATGAAATACTTCTTTATTATTATTTTAACAACTCTTCAACTCTCAGCTCAATCCAAACTTTTAATTAATATGGATTTAAAGCAAACTGACCATTTAAAAGCATATGGAATAACTTTTAATGAATTAGAAAATGGTGGGGTTTCCGATTGGTTATTAAATTATCGAGGTGGTTCATTCATGCTGGATTATTCTGATGAACTTGCAATGAAGTGCAGATTAAAGGGAGTCGCTTTTGAAACTTTAACAAATTCCGAAGTTATCGAGATTTATACTTTTGTACAGAGTGAAGACCAAAACATGGAGGTTGTTAGACTGGAAAAAGCACCTAAAATTGCTGTTTTTGTTCCGGAGGGTTATCTTCCTTGGGATGATGCTGTTACTCTTGCTCTTGATTATGCCGAAGTAAAGTTCGACAAAATTTGGATTGAACAAATTATTCGAGGAGACCTTTCAAAATATGATTGGCTTCATCTGCATCATGAAGACTTTACAGGTCAGTATGGAAAGTTTTATGCTAGTTTTCAAGGTGCGCAGTGGTATATTCAGCAGCAGGCTCTCTATGAAAATGAAGCGACAAAACTTGGTTTTAATAAAGTTTCCGAAATGGAAAAAGCTGTTGTACTGACAATTAAGAATTACATTGGTGAAGGAGGATTTCTATTTGCAATGTGTTCTGCCACAGATAGTTACGATATTGCCCTTGCCGGTATGGCTGTTGATTTTGTTGATAAAATGTATGATGGTGATGCTCCAGACCCTGATGCACAGAACAAAATGAATTTTGACAATTCATTAGCTTTTGAAAACTTCAAAATTGAGATGAATCCTTTTGTCTATGAATACAGCAATATTGATATTCAGCCGATTGAAGTTGGTAATCAAAATAATGACTACTTTACCTTGTTTGAGTATTCTGCAAAGTATGATCCTGTACCAACAATGTTAACACAAAATCACGTAAATGTTGTTCGTGGATTTATGGGTCAAACTACAATGTTCAGAAAAGACTTGATCAAAAAGACAGTATATGTTCTAGGTGAGCGAGCTGAAACAAATCAGGTAAAATATATTCATGGAAAATTTGGACGAGGTACTTTCAC
>JBDLIN010000156.1:0-9197 GCA_039714835.1 Bacteroidota bacterium
AATCATTTTCTTAGATTGAACAAAATTATCGGCTTGCATTGTATAGAAATAAATTCCACTTGTTAAGTCAATTGCATTCCATGATACTTTATATGACCCGGCTGGAACTACGTCATTTACAAGTTCTGCAACTAATTGTCCCACAGCATCAAAGATCATAAGTTTAACACTACTTTTATTTGGGACAGAGAAATTAATTGTTGTAGTTGGATTGAATGGATTAGGATAATTTTGACCTAAATCAAAGTTAACAGGAATTTCGGCAATAGTTTTTTCAACACTAACAACATGCTGCCACCATTTTCCTTCTGGGCCATAATATGCTAGTAAAGTATCAGCCAGAGCTTGTTGAGCAGTTCCGTCCCACGCTGTTAGGTCGTCTGCAATTATTCCAACTCCAAAATCTCCACCTGGTGCATTTGCATTCCCATGACAACTAACTGCACAAGAATTCGGCATATTGAATTCTTTAGTCTTTTGTGGTGGAATAACTTCAAAAGTGTGACCATGAACATCATAAGCAATAGCTGATTTAGAAGTTTTAGCCATATGACAGCTAATGCAAGTTGCTTTACCGTGGCGAGAATGTGCTGAAACAATATCACCGATTGCTTCTGCATTAGTTTCGAAATCAGCAACCATTTCAACTGAGATTTCTGAGAATGCACCATGTGTTGCATGGCAAGCTAAACAAAGTGTATTATCATCAGCAGAAGTTGCAACAGTTATAGGTGCACCAGTAGAATCCTCCTCTTCTAGTTCAGCTCTAATATGATGCAGTACTTCATTATGAACGTCATGACATTCATAACATGTAACTTGGTGATACATGAATGTAGGCTTACTGCTTTCGTAAAGATCAAAAAATTGTTGATGATGACTTTTGGAAGTTACATTATCACCCCAATCACCACCGCCATCAGTGTAAATATCTGCAACCATATCACCAACTTCCCATCCTACAAGAGTATCATCATGAAATGGGAAACCGAATGTATTGTTTGGTAAACTCTTTCCTCTTGCGTGACACATTCCGCAAAGGTTATTCGCTTCATCAGCAGTTAGATTTTTTGGATTGATAATGTTTTCCGCACTTGGCGAACCTGCATGATCACCCCCTGGTCCGTGACATCTTTCACATGTTGTATTAATTTGGTCAAGATTACCATCTTCATCGATATCGAAAACATTTACCATCCCGGTATAGGCAGCATCGTCAAGCATTGGAGCACCTTTCATTAACCACTCGTTGTTGCTGTCCTGCCAAACTTCTAAACCGTTTGAATGACAACCTGAACAATTTTTTGCTATGTTTCTACTATTGTTTGCTATGTCAGATAATGTTGAAGCAGATGTATACTTAGGAGTATTATCTTCCTTATACCAGTCGGAGCCATGATAAACAACATATTCGCTAGTTTTTTCGTTATACTGAATAGGCGAAACATAGTAGCCATTTGAATAACCTTCTGATGTTTCTACTTTCATCATATAACGTTGTTTGTATAAACCACTACCACCATAAGTCATATAAACTTTATGCGTGACATCTCCCATTGTAATAGTGTAACCATTTTCTGCACTGTATGCTAGAATGGGAGCATTTGGTTTATATTGGTCGAATTTGCTATCAATATTGTTAAAATTAAGCCCATCTTTAAAATCATCAATACCATTACCATCATAGTCGTTTACCATTCCGTAAAGATCTTCCATAGAATGGGTGTCGTCTAGAACTACAGTGTAACCGTTTGCATGCATTGAAGCACGCCAACCCGATTGATCTTTAACCATCGGTCCATGACATGTTAAACATTTTTCAGGACCTACATAGCTTTGAGCTACTGCCAAACTTGAAGCAATTAGTAAAAGAATTAAAATATGAAATGTTTTTTTCATGATGTCTCCATTAATAATGAATAATAAGCTTTTTACAATCCTAAAATATGGATGTGAAAATCCTTTGTAAAGAAAACAATTATTAAAAATTTTTCATTTTTTATCACTTTTATATTAGAATTATATTTATATATTTATTTACAAAACGAAATCGTGTAATATGAATATTTGTATAGTTGAAGATGAAAAACAATTAGCTGATTCATTAAAAAAAAGTTTTGAATCAGAAGGATATAATTGTATCGTCTGTTATGAAGGAGAAACAGCCTTAAAGACTATTTCTTCACAAACATTTGATCTTCTATTACTTGATTGGCGGATTCCTAAAATAAGCGGGATCGAAATTTGTAAACGTGTTAGAGAAGCCAACAATCAAACTCCAATAATACTGCTAACAGCATTATCAGATATTAAAAATAAAATTGAAGCTTTTAATTATGGTGCTGATGATTATATTACAAAACCTTTTTCGTTTGAAGAAGTTTTAGCCAGAATAAATGCTGTTCTTCGTCGTTATAAATCGGTGCAAAGTTCAATTGAGTTTGATGACATGTCGTTGAATCTAATCGGTCACACACTTAAAGCTCCTTCCGAGGAAATAAAACTACCTGAAATGGAATTTGAATTATTAAAATATTTTTTAGAAAATAGAGCATCAATTGTTAGTAGAGAAACTTTATGTGAAGAAGTTTGGAAACTGCCATTTACTCCATCGACAAACGTTGTTGATGTGACTGTAAAACATTTGAGAGAAAAGTTAGAAGAGATTTCTGATAAAAAATATATTAAGACTGTCTATGGCGAAGGATACATTTTCATTACCGAATAAAATAAAGTTACCATTAATAACCAAATCAGTAAAACAAAATTCAATTTGGGTAATATCATCACTAATGATAGTTTTCCTGATATTCAATTTTGTGATGATGCTGCAGATCAATGTGTATTTCAAAGATACTATCGATTCAAAATTACAGCATGAAATTGAACATATTAAATTTGCCCTCATATTCCAAAATGATTCTCTTGTAATTGATCATCCAAGGGAATTTCAAGAAACTGATATGGTAGAGGTCTCAGAAAATTCTTTTTTCTTACAGGTATATAAGAGTAATGGAGAAATACTTTTTTCAAGTAAAAATTTAGAGAATTATGAAATAATCCCTGTAGAGCACATTGAATTTGAAGATGAGTATTATTTTAAGGATCTAAATATTAAATATACTGGACTAAGAACTGGTTACACAAAACTTTCAGATTCTAGTTCGAATTCAACTGTTTTCATTCAGTTATCAACTCCAAAGATAAAAATGAATGAGGTCGTTGAAAAAATAATCGGACTGAATATTTATTTACTTCCGGTTATTGTTTTTCTGTTTGCACTTATTAGTCTTTTCTTTATTAAGCGTACACTAAATCCAATCAATAAAATTATTAATATCGCTGAAGATATTTCTGCAACAAACATCAGTAAAAGAATTAATTATGATGCTGACAGCAATGATGAATTTGGCAGACTACGGGATACATTAAACGATCTCTTTGATAGACTTGAGTTTCAAATTTCACAAATTTCACAATTTTCTGATAATGCATCACACCAGTTAATGACCCCTCTTACAGCAATAAATACTGAGTTAGAATATATTTTAAATAAAGGAGAACCTAAAGAGGAATGTAGAGAATCATTTAATGTTATTAAGTTTCAAACTGAACAGATGATCCATATTGTTAAAACATTATTGATCTTGGCAAGGGATTGTGAAGTATGTGCTTCCAGCAATAAAGTATTTAATCTTTCTTCGCTTATCAAAGAGGATATTTCTCAAAGTTTTCTTGATAAAAATATAGCAGTGGATGTAGAGAAAAATATTTATATCCTTGGTGAAGCAGATTATTTTAGAATGGTCATTGAGAATATTTTGAATAATGGATTAAAATATTCAAATGATGGAAAAGTAAAACTATCCGCAAAAACTTCAGGCAATAAAGTCAAAATAGAAATCTCGGATAATGGAATTGGGATTCCGGATGAAGAGAAGAATAAAGTTTTTGAAAGATTTTACAGAGGTCAGCAATCTGAAAAAGATGGAATAAGGGGATATGGTTTAGGATTGAGTTTAGCTAAGTTAGTTATTACAAAAATGAAGGGTTATTTATATATTGAAGATAATACTCCCCATGGTTCGATCTTTATTATTGAACTGCCAATTGTTAATATGGAATAGTTATTCAAGTGGGGATGAAGGAATATATCATCCCCAATATTTCAAAAAGGATTACTTATTAGCTTCTTGAGTTCTTCGAATAACAGAAATTAAAAAGCCGAAAACCACCGTTAGTGTTCCAATCCAAATAAGCATAATAAAAGGTTTTATACTTGCTTCTATCCAAAGAGCTCCAGGTGTCACTTCTTGTTGAATTTCAGTTTCATCATTATTAATCTGTGATAATGATAGCTCAACTTTTCCAGAAGCATCAAGATTAAGCATTTCAATATTCAAGTTAGCTTCACTGATTTGTGTTCCCACAAATGCCTTTTGGCCTGCTCTTGTTTCCATTCTTGGTTCAGCAGCATATTTTTCCCCGTTGAATTCTACTTCTAAAATTGCACCGATATAAAAATCCTTACCAGACTGCATTGCTGACATAGCATTTGAAGGAAAGTTGAATTTGCTGAATGTTATTTTTGCACCATTGTAATCAGTAGATTGTCCCTTCAAGATTGTAACATTAGTCCCACCTGAATGACTTTGAGAATTGTTCTTTCCTTCTTCATAACTTACAGGAGAAACATAAAAATCTTTAGAAAATTTATTTAACAGATCAGGATCTCTCATCAGGCTGTTATTAAAACTGGATATATACATAACAGGTGCTACAATATCAGAACTGCCATCTTTCTCAACTGAAATATTAAACTTAAATTTTTCACCATTTTCAATGGATTCATATCCAGTGAAGGTTAGATCATAACCTAAGACATTTTGTGTAATTCCTTCTTTCAATTCAACTTGTTTATCAACTGAAAACCAACCAGTTGCTATTACACCAAGCATAAAGAGAGCAATTCCAACATGAGAAATGTAAGCTCCAAGAAACAGCTTTTTACCCTTAACAATTTTAATGGCTACATCAAAATTTAAAATCAACATAAAAACTGCTGAAAGAGTAAATAGCATTGCCATGTAATCCTTTATACTACCAAGAAAAACAATTAAAAGAGTTGTAATTATTGTAATTATTAAAGGTATTTTCAAACTGTCCATTAGTGTTTTTTCAGTTGTCTTTTTCCACCTCATCAAAAGACTAAGACCATTTAGTATTCCCATAATAATTGCAATGGGTAATGCTAATTCATTGTAAAAGCTAAGCTGGACAGCTGTACCAAATATTGGGGCAGATGTTCCGGCAATAATAATAATAGCAGAAGCGATCAACGCAACTGCTCCGGTAAAAATAGCAAGTTCTTTAGAAAGCACATTCTCTTCAGCAGTAAATGTTTTTTCCAAATATTTCCAACGATAAATTATCGCACCAAAACCAAGAAGAGTGAACGTACCAATGAAAAGGATCAACAATGTATATGTCATCATTCCAGGAGCAACAAATGAATGTACCGATGCTTCTCCGAGAATTCCACTGCGCGTTAAGAAGGTACTATACAATACTAGTAGATATGTTAAAATTGAAAGGATCAAATTCGTTTTTACAAATCTTCCAGCACTTCCATCAGTCTGAGTTTTTTTCTGGATAAGTAAAGTATGAATCCCAGCAACACCTACAATCCAAGGGACTAAACTTGAGTTTTCAACTGGATCCCATCCCCAATAACCACCCCAGCCTAATATATTGTATGCCCAGTATCCGCCGAGCATTATTGCTAATCCAAGAACCATCATTCCTGCTAATAACCATGGTAATGATTGCTTAACCCAATCTGTATATTCATTTTTAATCAAAGCTGAAAAAGCAAATGCGAATGGTACAGTTGCCATTGCAAACCCGACAAATAAAATCGGAGGATGTATCTGCATCCAGAAATTATTAAGAAGTGGATTCAATCCTTTCCCAAAGATTATAAACTGATCAACTGAAATGCCATTCCCAGCTAATAATCCAGCAAGCTGCTCATCAATTTTAATCAGTGTTTGCCCTGAATTTCCATCAGAAAACATAAATTCTTGCAGGAAAGGAAGAGACATATATGATTGGTTAATATTCTTAATATCAATAAAAGTTGGTTCACTCCAAATAAAGGTAAAAGGATTTTTCAATCCCGGACTCACCATTACTAAAAGAAAGGCGAGAGCAAGGGTAAATATCATCATAACTCTTGGTTCTAGATCACCTCTTTTAGAAGTATACTCAAGTAAAACTAAACCGGAAATAGCAGTAAAAAAGAGCCATAACATAAAGCTTCCCTCTTGTCCGGCCCAAAAAGTTGACATCAACATTCCAGTACTTAAGTCACTGTTACTATAATTATAGACATAATTAAATTGATATTGATGAGTGAGAATTGCATTAAGTAAAAAAGCAGAAGCAGCAATCACAGAAATCGTACTAGCGTGATATCCTATTCTAGCAAATTTTAAAGTGTTTGTATAACCTTGATAGGTTAAATAGTACATTATAATTGAAAATACACTTGCCAGTAAAGCAAATGTTATTAAAACATTACCAACCATGCTATATTATCCTTTTTATGAAAATTATGAATTGGTTTCTTTAATTTCATACTGTGTTTCATATTTCGACGGGCATTTGGTAAGAATATCAGAAGCATGAAATACACCATTTTGATATTTGCCCGTTACAACAACACTAGTTGAAGATTCAAAATTATTTGGGATTGCTCCATTATAAACAACCTTCAATTCCATTCCATTATAATCTTTCATATAAAATGAAAAGAGGCTCTTTGAATTATCAATATTATAATTTTTCTCCTTTACCCATTCACCAGTAGCTTTAATTGTTCCTGAAGAATTTATGATGTTGGTGAAATCTTCCTCATATTTTATATTTGTTTGAGTAAACAGATATCCCATTATCCCGAGAAAAACGACAATGATGATCCCGCCAAATATATATTTGTTATTCATTATTCTGTATCCTTTAATTCATTTTCAATTTCTTTCAATCTTTTATCAGTAGTTAGAAGAAACAAGAAAATTCCTAGCCAAATAATTAATGTTATTACTAAAACTATATAAATAGAATTTTGCTCTAAAAACTCAAATAATCCGGTCAAACATCACCTCAAAAATATTTTTTAGAAAGTTTATCTTTAATAATTATTGATTTGTAAGTCATATCCCACATCCAATAATATAAAATCGTAAATGCAATTAAGGAAAGATAAAAAATCAATTGCATATTCCCATTCATCTGAAAATCTACTACTGGCCCAGCATGGTCATCGTCTGCTGAACCTGGATGAAGTCCAGTCATTATTCTTGGCATAATAAAGACAAAAAACGGAACAGTTAAAAAAGAAATTATAGAATAGACAGCAGAAAGCTTTGCCCGTTTATCTTCATTTTCTATAGCTGATCGGAGTGCAAAAAGGGATCCGTAAATTAAAAGTAAGATAAAAATTGAAGTTTCTCTTGGATCCCAATGCCAAAAAGCACCCCATGTAAACTTTGCCCAGATGGAACCAGTAATTGTAGCGAGAATTGTGAACATCATACCTATTTGAAGTGCAGCTAAAGATTTTGCATCATCATCTAAGTCATTTTTACGCAGATACTTAATACCATATACCATTGCCATTAAGAACGAAATAGCAGCAAGCCAAGCTGTTGGGACATGAAAGAAAATTATCTTTGCTTTTTCTTCAAGTCCGGGGATAAAAGGAAACTCATACCATGTAGCAGGTTGAGTAACTATGGGAAATGCTATTCCAGCAATAATAATGAATGACATTAAAAGGAATAATATTCCTTTCCAGAGGTAATCAATTCTCATAATACTTTAATCTTTCGTTAAAAAGGAGGTGTAGATTTTCTAATAATCGAATCCAACCTCCTGAATCATTACACTGCTAAGATAGATATTAACTTATAAATTTACAATGCAAATAGTTACAGTTCTTTCTGATTCATTTAAATTTGGTATTTAGAAAACCTTGATATTATTAAAATAATTGTAATTTGAACAATAAATCACGAAGTTCGTCTAACAAAATGAATATTTGGATATAATAACAAACTAACAGAAAAAGTGTCTAAAAGTAATCCGATTAAAAGGCTGTTCGATCTCTACACAAGTGAGTTATCATTTGATGAGATTGAAAGGTTGATCAAGAAAGAATCTGCTGCTGTATATGAATTTTATAAAACCGAAATTCCTCCTGCATCTCCAAATCAGAATAAGTTTAGAAGAGCGATTATCTTTGCTCGTTCGTTATTTAATGCTTTTCTTATGAAACTCTCTGCTGCGAGACGAGTATTTTACCTCTCAGCTTTATTGATCTTTATCGTGGGTTTATTTGTTAATAATGATGCTTATATCATTTTTTCATTCTTGATCATTAACTTTTTATTAGCCTATGAACTTGCAGATAAATTGGTAGTAAAAGATGATCTGGAAATGGCAAAAAAAATACAAACCAGTTTAATGCCTGATGTTCCACCAGATAATGAGTATTATGATATCTCTGCCTGTAGCGAAGCAGCGTATGAAGTTGGCGGAGATTATTTTGATCTTATTGAATCGGAAAAATCTGGAAAAACATTTATTGTTATTGGGGATATTTCTGGAAAGGGAATGGCTGCTGCTTTGTACATGGTTAGAGTTCAGGCAATAATTCATTTCTTGATTGAAAACCATAGTGATGTAAAAGAAATAATTATCGAGTTGAAAAAATATTTCGCTAAAAAACTAAAGCGGGAGTATTTTTTAACTATTACAGTTGCATCAATTGATGAAAACGGAAAGATCCGATTTTGCCGTGCAGGTCATACACCTGTCTATCATTATATAAAAAGCAAAAATGAAATTGTTGAAATAAATCCCCAAGGAATTGCAATTGGTTTAAATGATAAAGGTGCTTTTGAAAAAACCCTGACTGAACAAATTATTGAAACAGAAAAGGATGATATTCTATTTTTCTATACAGATGGTGTTACAGAGATGATGAATATGAGTAAAATTCAATTTGGAAATGAAAGGATCAAAAACATCATTAAAGAAAATGCAGATAAACCAGTGAGTGAAATAAAAGAAAGAATTCTACAGACAATTCAAAGATTTCGAGCTGATGCTCCTGTGAATGACGATCTATCATT
>JBDLIN010000157.1:0-9195 GCA_039714835.1 Bacteroidota bacterium
GAATTAAATAATTTTTGAAGAGTCATTAATGAATTTGAAAAATGAACATCCATTAGAAGATCCAATAAGACTTGATAGACTGAATCAATTCTTAAGTTACGAAATAAAATCTTCTGTTTTAATCCTTGTATTATGGATTCCGATGGTATTCTTATTAGTTGTTAGCTTATTAATATTTGCAGCAGCTGTATTTTCACCATATATGTTATATATACTTTTTCAAGAGAAAAGACATGGATGGATAGCAACTTTTATCTTAATTGTGTTAATTCCCTTACTGTTTTTTTTAGTTTTCGCTCCAAAGTTATTCTTTCTTGTCCTTATGCCATTCTATTTTTATTGTTATGTATTGAGGATGGTAGTTTATGATTGGATTCAAGAAAGAAATGCTAGACGAAATCTATATTTAAAGAAAATTGAAAGTCAGAAAAAGAAAGAAAAAGAAGGAAACTTAGAATATCTTACTCAAAAATAGACAATTACTAACTTTACACTTGCAACTTATCAACTTTTAACTTCACACTTTTACCCACTAAAACAAATTATTTTATATATTTACTAGCTTAATTATTTTCCTTTAATACTTCAATCCGCCAGAGGCGGACAAGGATTTAATTTTCCGTCCTTTATGGCGACTGTAAATATTCGATTGATATCTCAGTGTTCACATTGAAGTAGTTTATTAAACTAATTTTTAATAAAAATTTACATATTAAGGGAAACTTTTAATTATTGAAATTGTAAAAAATCAATTGAATTAAATTATTATAATAATAAAGGGGTAACTATAGTGGAGATTACCGAACTTAACGAAAAGATAAAACAAGAAAGTCAGTTTATTGATGATCTGTTTAACGAAATTGGCAAAGTGATAGTTGGACAAAAGGAGATGGTACAGCGTCTTGTAATTGGACTTCTTGGTAATGGACATGTTCTCCTTGAAGGAGTGCCTGGTCTTGCAAAAACACTTGCAATCAACTCGCTTGCGTCATCTATGGATGCAAAATTTCAAAGAATTCAATTCACGCCAGATTTACTTCCGGCAGATTTAATTGGTACGATGGTTTATAATCAGAAAGATGGGGATTTCAGTATTAAGAAAGGACCTATTTTTTCTAATTTCATTCTCGCAGATGAAATAAACCGTGCACCGGCTAAGGTTCAATCAGCTCTTTTGGAAGCAATGCAGGAAAGACAAGTAACTATTGGGGCAGAAACATTCAAATTAGATGAACCGTTTTTAGTTCTGGCAACTCAAAATCCAATTGAGCAGGAAGGAACATATCCATTGCCTGAAGCACAAGTTGATAGATTTATGCTGAAGGTTAAGATAAGTTATCCCTCGCGTGAAGAGGAACAGAAAATAATGAATCTCAATGTCGGTGGACAGTTCCCAAGAATAATGCCGATTATCTCAAAGGATAGTATTTTAAAAGGAAGGAAGTTGGTTCAAGATATTTATGTTGATGAAAAGATTGAAAAATATATATTAGATATTGTTTTTGCCACTAGAAATCCAGAAGAATTTGGTCTAAACAATTTGAATCCGCTTATAAGTTACGGTGGTTCACCTCGTGCGACAATAAACTTAGCACTTGCAGCAAGAGCAAATGCATTTATAAAACGTCGTGGTTATGTAATCCCGGAAGATGTTAGAGAAATTTGCATGGATGTACTAAGGCATCGAGTTGCGGTTACATACGAGGCAGAAGCTGAGGATATTACATCAGAAATTATTGTTCAAAGAATATTAAATACAGTTGAGGTTCCTTAATAGGAATAGAACACAGATAACGCTGATTTAACGGATTTGCACAGATAAATTAATTATGCTTACAAAAGAATTACTTAAACAAGTAAAACAAATAGAAATAAAAACTCGTAACGTTGTTAACGAAGTTTTCTCAGGTGAATATCATTCTGTTTTCAAAGGAAGAGGGATGGAATTTTCAGAAGTACGTGAATATCAGATCGGTGATGATATTCGTAGTATTGATTGGAACGTAACAGCTCGATTCGGCCATCCTTTTATTAAGATCTTTGAAGAAGAAAGGGAACTTACTGTTATGCTAGTGATAGACATGAGTGGTTCTCTTTTATTTGGAAGTGTTGATAAAACTAAACAGCAAATTGCTGCAGAACTTTCTGCTATACTTGCTTTTTCAGCAATGAAAAATAATGATAAAGTAGGATTGATATTATTTACTGATAGAATAGAAAAATTCGTTCCACCCAAAAAGGGAAGAAGTCACGGTTTACGTATTATCAGAGAAGTTTTATCATTTAAACCTGAAGGGAATACAACGGATATTAAAGGTGCATTAGAATATCTAAACCATACTATAAAAAGAAAGAGTATTGCATTTCTTATTTCAGATTATATAGATAGTGGTTATGATAAGATCATGAACATTGTTGGTAAAAAGCACGACTTAATTGGAGTTGTATTAAAAGATCCTCGTGAACTGCAAATTCCAAAATCCGGATTAATCAAATTTAAAGATGCGGAAACAGGAACTCTTCGATATATAGATACAAACAACAAAAAAGTTCGAAGTTCATTTGAGGAAACACTTCATTTCCATGATACTATGAGAAAAAATATTTTTATGAAAAGTCGACTTGATGCAATAAATATTGATATATCAGAGTCTTATGTAAAACCATTAGTTAACTTTTTTAGAAAACGAGAAAAACAGCTTTGATACAAAGTCTTAAATATATTATCATATCCCTATTTGTATTAGTACTGCAGCTACAAGCTCAGGATGTTCGTGTTTTTGCCGATACTGATTCCACGGAATATATAGTTGGAGATTATATTACATATTCTCTTGAGTTAAGATATCCCAAAGGTATAACGGTCACAATCCCTTCTGTCAAAGATAGCATCGACAATTTAGATTTTATAAAAGAAGGGAAAACGATTAAAGAAGAGTCAGACACAGAAATTTATGAACTTCATCAATTTATTTTTTCACGGTATGACTCTAATGATGTTATTATTCCAGCTTATAACATTGCTTTTACTTCAGATGGTACTAATATTCAAAATGTGAGAGTCAATCAAGTAAGTATCTTAGTTAAAACAATTGAAGTTGATGCACAAGCTGATATTCAGGATGTAAAGGCTCCGATTAGAATTCCACTTAATTGGCTGCTGATTATTATCATTATATCAGTTTTGCTTATCATTGCAACTGCTTCATATTTTGGATATAGATATTACAAGAAAAAGCATACTCCACAAGAGCAGAAAGAAATTCGTATAACGATCTTACCATTTGAAAAAGCTTTGAACAAACTTTCTGAATTGGATGAAAAAAAATTATGGCAGCGAGGAATGGTGAAGAAATATCATTCTGAAATAACTGAAATAATTCGTGACTATTTTGAAGAGAGATTCCACTTTCAAGCACTTGAAATGACAACCCCAGAGATAATTGCTAGTATAAAGTCTCGCGAGGTAACATTAGAAGTTATTGCAAAGACAGAAGAGTTTTTAGCTAATGCAGATATGGTTAAGTTTGCAAAATTTAAACCAATGCCAACTGTTAATGAAGAAATGATGAAAGAAGCTTGCTTCATAGTTGATAATACTAAAAACAAATCAGCAGAGACTGAATTGGCAAAAATGAGCGAGAGTAATAATGCTGAGTGATATTACATTTAAATATCCATTTATACTCTACCTGCTCGCAATTATTCCATTGATGATCTTGTGGTATTGGAGGAAGATGAAAGTTATATCACCGGATATATCGTATTCATCTTTAAGAAATTTTGATGCTGTAAAACCTACATTAAAAGAACGTTTGATCCATCTCCCATTCATTCTTAGAACTTTAGCTGTTGCGTTGTTGATCATTGCATTAGCAAGACCCCAATCATTTTCAACTGGTGAAAATGTATATACTGAGGGTATTAATGTTGCAATTCTACTTGATATCTCAGGTAGTATGCTAGCAGAGGATTTTAAACCAAACAGACTAGATGCGGCCAAAGATGTTATTGATGAATTTGTAGGTGGTAGAATTTCTGATAAAATTGGTTTAGTAGTTTTTGCAGGGAAAAGTTTTACTCAATGTCCTTTAACAATAGATTATTCTGTCTTGAGAAATTTACTGAAAGATATTGAAAGTGGAATGATTGAAGATGGAACAGCAATTGGTACTGCAATAGCAAACGGTGTTAATCGTTTGAAAGATAGCGAAGGAAAAAGTAAAATTATTATTCTTCTTACTGATGGGGTTAATAATAGTGGTGAGGTTGATCCAATTACCGCTGCACAAATTGCTCAGACATACGGAATTAGAATATATGCGGTTGGAGTAGGGACAAGAGGCAATGCACCATATCCTTTTAAAACACCCTTTGGTGTACAGTATCAAATGGTTCCGGTTGAAATTGATGAAAGTGTTCTGAAACAAGTAGCTGAAATTACGGATGGACATTATTTTCGTGCAACTGATAATAAAAAGCTTGAGGAAATTTATCGAGAAATCGATAAAATGGAAAAAACAAGAGTAGAAATAACATCATACCGGAATGCTAAAGAACTATTCTATAATTGGACATTTGCAGGATTTTTATTGTTATTACTTGAGTTAGTATTATCAAGAACTTATTTAAGAAGATTACCATAGTCAATTATGAATTATAAATTACGAGTTACGAACTTAATAATACTTGATCGCTAATTATGTTTAGATTTGCAAATATCGATTACCTTAATCTACTTTATTTAATACCTATATTGATATTGATTTATTGGTATTCGTATAGAAGGAAAAATATTCTATTAAATAAATTTGCAAGTTCTCATCTTCAAAAATTACTTCTTCCACTTAGAAGCAAATTTAAAGGTTTGATAAAGTTTAGTCTAGCATTAATTTCCATAATTCTGCTGATATTTGCACTGGCAAATCCACAAGTTGGATCAAAGATTGAGGAAGTTAAACAAGTAGGGATAGATGTTTATATTTTACTTGATGTTTCTCTTAGTATGGAAGCTCAAGATATTAAACCAAGTAGATTAGAGAAAGCGAAACATGAAATCTCAAAGTTAATTCATAAACTTAGAGGAGATAGAATTGGTTTAATTGTTTTTTCTGGTGAAGCATTCGTTCAATTTCCATTAACAACTGATTATGCTGCAGCAAATTTATTTCTCTCAGCAGTGGACGTATCCACTGTGCCTCAACCTGGTACAGCAATTGGACCGGCAATTAATTTAGCTGCGAGATCATTTAAAGAAGATGAAGAAACTAAAAAAGCAATTGTAATTATTACCGATGGTGAAAATCATGAAGGAGATGTTGTAAAGATTGCAGAAAGCGCAGCAGGTAAAGGTATATCGATCTTTACAATAGGTTTAGGTTCTGCGACTGGCGCACCTATTCCAATAACAAATGCAAACGGAACACAAGTTGGTTATAAGAAAGATAGATATGGTAATGTTGTATTAACAAAATTAGATGAAAATACTCTTAAGGTAATTGCTGATGCTGGTGACGGAAAATATTATCATGGAACCAATACAGAAGATGAATTAGATAAAGTATATAATGATTTATCAAAATTTGAGCAGACTGAATATGGGGCTACCAGAATTACTGAATATGAGGATAGATTTTACTATTTACTCTTTCCGGCAATTTTGTTATTAATTATTGAGTTATTTATTACCAGCACAAAAAATAAGTTATTGATTAAATTAGATAGAATGAAATAATAGAAAAAATTCTAAAAAGTTAATTAAATATTTGAATTTCGGAATTTTAAAAAAGATGTATATAAAAAAAACAAACATATTATTGTTCCTAGTATTTACCATTTTGATAACCAATTTGATTATTGGGCAGTCACGATCAGATATTAATACAGGTGTTGACAAATATGAAGAAGAGAAGTATGAGGATGCTGAGAAAAATTTCAAGAAGAGTGTTGATAATGAGTTTGAAGACTATGTAGGTCATTTTAATTTAGGTGATGCTCTCTATAAGCAAAACAAACTTGAAGATGCACTTAGTTATTATAAAAATGCTTTAGCATTATCTGAGACAGATGAGCAAAAAGCAAAGGTCTTATATAACTTAGGAAATACGTTTCTTAAATCACAGAAGTTAGATGAAGGAATTGAAGCTTACAAGCAATCACTTAAATTGAATCCAAATGATCTTGATGCAAAATATAATCTTTCGTATGCGCTGAGACAGAAACAGAATCAACAAGATCAGCAGCAAAACCAAGATAAAAACAAAGATCAGAATCAAGATAAAGATCAAAATAAGGATCAAAACAAAAACGATAAGCAAGAAGAAGAACAAAATAAAGATCAAGAAAATAAAGACCAGCAAAACCAGAATAATCAAGATGATAAACAGGAACAGCAGCAAGATCAACAACAACAAAAGCAGCCTCCTCCTGAAATATCTAAAGAGGAAGCCGAAAGAATATTAAATGCTTTAAAGGATGACGAGAAAGATCTTCAGAAAGAGCTAAGGAAGCAGAAAGGTAAAAAAGTAAAAGTAGAAAAAGATTGGTAATTTTATTGTCTAAATTATTATGAGTGTTAATAGAAACATATTGTTAATTTTTATGCTATTGGTTTGGAGCAGTTCAGGATTGTTTGGTCAAAAATTTGAACTTACTGCCGATAAAACAACAGTAAATCAGAATCAAAGATTCCAAGTCTACTTCACTTTTGAGGGTGGTGATGGGTCAAACCTCAAAGGATTTCGTCCGCCAAATTTTAACAATTTCAAAATTGTTAGTGGTCCGAATCAATCCTCAAGCATAAGTATGATCAATGGTAAAGTTTCTTCTACTATAACTTATTCCTATATAGTGGTTGCACCCAATACAGGGAAGTTTACTATTGATAAAGCTACAGTACAACTTCAAGGAAAAGAGTATCAGTCAAATACTCTTTCACTAAGTGTTGTCAAATCCAGTGGTAAAACAAGTACACACTCCAGTTCTCAATCTATTTCTGATGAAGAATTAAAGAAAAATGTATTTATACGAGCCATTGCCGACAAGAGAAACGTAATGCAAGGTGAACAAGTAACAGTCACATATAAATTATATACAAAATTAAACATATCATCTCCGCAAATTTCAAAACTACCTCGTTATAAAGGATTTTGGACAGAAGAACTTGAAACAAGCAATAATATTCGATTTGATGTAGAGATGTACAAAGGCGTTCGTTATCGATCTGCAGTATTAAAGAAGGTTGCACTTTTTCCAACTAAAAGTGGAAAACTTACTGTTACACCATTTGAATTAGAAATACCAGTTCTAATAAAAAGAAGACAGCGGTCTAACGATCCTTTTGACACATTTTTTAATGATTCATTTTTTGGTAGAACAGAGACCGTTCAATTTAAAGCGACATCAAATACTGTGGTGGTCAATGCATCACCATTACCTGAGAAAGGAAAACCTGAGTCATTTGCTGGAGCAGTCGGTCAATACAATTTCAAAGCAGAATTAGATAAAGACAACGTTGAAACAAACGAAGCTGTTACAATAAAACTTACAGTTTCTGGAAAAGGTAATATCGAATTAATTGATATGCCAGATGTTGAGTTACCACCTGGCTTTGAAAAATATGATCCAAAAACTTCTAAAAAGGTTAACAACAAAGGAACTATCTCCGGTTTTAAAGGTAGTGAGTATCTAATTGTACCAAGGGTTGCCGGGATAAAAGAAATTAAGCCGATAAAGTTTAGTTTCTTTAATCCGAAGAGTAAAAAATATGTTGAATTATCATCCTCAAAATTTGTTTTAAATATTAAACAAGGCAGTAAAACGATTGCCAGTACAACCGACGGATTTACAAAAGAAGACATCCAATTATTAAGTGAGGATATTCGCTTCATTAAGACATCTGAATTTAATTTAGAGAAAATTTCAACTGGGAGTCTAATTAAAAATTGGTTCTGGTATTCATTGGGTTTACCGTTAATTCTAATGTTAACATTCATCGGAATTAAAAAGCGACAGGATAAGCTTAGCGGAAATGTTGAATTGATGAAATTTAGAAAAGCTGAAAAGAATGCAAATAATAGATTAAAATCGGCGAAAAAAGCTATTGAAGCAAATGATCTATTAACTTATTTCAATGAAATATCTCAAGGTCTGTATGGATATTTAGAAGATAAACTTGCATTACCAAAATCAGAATTTTCAATTGAAAATGTTGTAATTAGTTTGAAAAAAAATAATGTTGGTGATAGTACAACTAAAGAAGTTGAAAGTATATTAAATCAGTGTGAATTTGCAAGATTTGCTCCAAAATCCCAATCGATGGAGCAAGCTGAAAATTTATATGACAGATCTGTTAAAGCAATTATCGAAATTGAAAATTCAGTGAAGACTAAAAAGAAAAAAAATAAATGAAAAAATCTTTAATAATATTGTTTTTTATTCTGTCATCTAATTTATTTGCAGCTTCTGAAATTGATTCGCTGATGATGCAAGCAAATCAGCTGTATCAAAATAAACAATTTGATGTAGCGATTGAAAAATATCAAGAAATTCTTGACTCTGATTATTCAAGTACAGCTTTATACTATAACTTGGGGAATGCATATTATCGTTACGGACAACTTGGATTTGCAATATTGAATTATGAACGCGGATTAAAATTAGAGCCCGATAACGAAGACTTACATTACAATTTAAAAATAGTAAAAGCTCGTACTATTGATAGAATAAAAGAAGTTCCGCAAATTTTTATAGTTGATTGGTTGGTTACATTTATAACTCTTCTTTCTGCCGGGACGTGGCAGTTTATTGTTATAATATTTTATCTATTATTACTAGTAAGCATCACTCTATTTTTCGTTTCAAAGCATAGGCGCATACAACGATTATCTCTATATTCTGCTATTATTGGTTTATTTGGAGCAATATTCTTTTCAATTATTCTTTTTTCAAATATTAGAAGAGAAACTTCAACAGAATTTGCTATAGTAACAACCAACACAGTTGCTGCAAAGCAATCTCCTAACGATTCGAGTAATGATCTATTTGTAATTCACGAAGGATTAAAAGTAGCTGTGACAAATCAATTTGGAGAATGGGTTGAAATCGAATTATTTGATGGTAATGTGGGATGGCTACCTAAAGGCACATTAGAGATAATTTGATAATCTCATTTATAAATCCAGGCAATTCAAAAAA
>JBDLIN010000158.1:0-9063 GCA_039714835.1 Bacteroidota bacterium
TTGAGAAATAGAAAAACTGTTCACCTGGTCGTCACGGACTATTTTTAATTGCCTTGGGCAGTCCGTGACGATTAAATAAGGCTCAGTGTGACAATTGCACAACTTCAAATCTATTTTTCAGAAGTCTCTTATACTAAATTCATTAATTATTATTTTACGAAAAATATACCCATTAAATCTTCACTTGATGATAATAACCTTTGAATACCTTGCTGAGCATCATCATCAGAATATATTTTCCATTGATATATATTCCCAGATTTAAGTTCTTCTACTGCTGAACCATCAAAATTAAATTCAACACTGATATTTTCTTTAGTAATTTTGTCGTGATATATTTCACCAGATTCACTAAAACCACCCCATACTAAATTACCATTTATATCTCTTACCTCGATAATATATTCCTTAGACTGTGGATAAGCCTCCCAACTAAAGGTGAGAGAATCAACTTCAACAGTATCAGGTATAATAGCATCAAATGGATTAGATGGTGAAATTATTGTAATGGCACCTGTGACACTAAAGTCAAGTTCCTTTGTTGTGTCTGTTTCAAAAGATATATTTAATGCGCCAGGATTTTTAAAAATCCAATCTGGATCCATTACATATCCATCATTTTCATAAGAAGCCCATGCTTTATAATCTCCCGCTGGTATATTTTCTATGGAATAGACCCTATTTGAATCAATAACAGTTGTCAGTCCATTAACGACTGATAATGATTTATTATCTAGTAAGGAAACATCAACTATTCCATTGTATACAGCCAGAAATGTAACCATACCATTTAAAGTCGAACCGGTTATGGTATTAAGAGTAATATCAGCAGTAGCTGAAGAAGAGGATGAAGTTAAAGATACTTCTGGTTGATTAGTTGATTGATAACCAGATTTTATAGCATCAACCACATAATCCCCAAATGGGATATTAAAAATAACGAAATATCCATCTGGTCCTGAATATGTATGGTATTCAGCATCTGAACCTGCTGAGTGAGCAATGACAAGAAATCCAGCCATGTTAGGTTCTATATTCCCGTCAATCTTGCCGAAAGTTCCTTCCAACTTCGCTAAATAATAAGTTTGTTTAAAATTCTCGGTTGAAGAAACTGAAAACGGAATCGGATTTACTTGTTTCGGAGGAATTTGCATAAAACCATTTGCTGATATTTCAGCATAATAAGTGCCTGAAGCCAAATTTTCAAATTCTGCAATTCCATCATCTCCAGACAATTCTCGTGTTATTGACTCTCCATTGTCAGCGTTATAAAGCACAACATTTGCTCCAACTATAACAGTTGAGTCTGTAGACGATTTGACAACTATTTTGGTATAAGTTGGTGGAGGAGGCTCTGTGACATCATCGTCTCCACAGTTTGTGAAAATAAGTGACATAGAGATTAGTAAAAAAATTACGATGCTAAGTCGAGCACTAATTTGAAATTTCATTGTTTTACCTATAATCATTTAAAAAATGTAATTATTACCCTATTTATATATTAAATGTTTTTGTGAATCATTCAAAATCGTTTATTTGCTAACATTTTGTTAAAAAACAAACCAATTAACAGGTCTATAAATATTTATCAGCTATTACGAACAAAAAACAAGCCAAATTAATTTTATTATTATTGTTGATCTACCCATTTGCTTATCCGTTACAGAAATCTTAATACTAATCTATTAATCTGTTTATTTTATAAACAATAATTGTTCTTTTGTACATTAATTCTTATATTTAACTTAAACGTTTTCGAAAACGATTAAGGGCATGTGATTTTGCATTTTTGTAACTCACTTGGCGAAGCTTTAAAATAATTAAATTGTTACAAAATCTACAATATTAATTAAAAAAATATCCTCATACTATTTATTTAAGTTATGTGCAATTTTAGTAATTTTATACAGCTACCCTCAGAAAACAACTATAATCATTTTGAATAATTAATTAAGGAAGAAAGAGAGATGCCATCAGCAAATGAAATTGCAAAGATGATCGATCATTCATTACTTCATCCAACAATGACAGATGAGATTTTAGAAAATGAGTGCAAAGTTGCAAAAGAGTATAGTGTAGCTTCTGTTTGCATAAAACCTTATGCAGTTAAAATGGCTGCCGATTTGTTAAAGGGAACAGATGTTTTAGTTGGAACTGTAATCGGATTTCCTCAAGGAGGAAATACAATTAAAGTAAAAGCATTTGAAACTGAAGAAGCAATTAATGATGGAGCTATAGAAATTGATATGGTTGTAAATATAGGAAAAGTACTCAGCAAAGATTGGGATTATATCGAAGAAGAAATAAAAACTATTTCCAACATTACTAAAAAACATAACGCTGTTTTAAAAGTGATTTTCGAGAATGATTTTCTACCAGAAGATAAATACAAAATTAAATTATGCGAGATATGTAATAAGTATAAAGTGGACTTCGTGAAAACCTCAACTGGCTACGGTTTCATGAAAAGTGAGGATGGAAAATATTCTTATAAAGGAGCCACTGAACACGACTTAAAACTTATGAGAAAGCATACTAATCCAGAAGTTCAAGTAAAAGCTGCCGGCGGTGTGAGAACATACGAAGACACATTAAAAGTAAAAGAATTAGGTGTTACAAGAATTGGAGCAACAGCTACAATAGCTATAGTAGAGGCAGCAAGAGGGAATGAAACAAAGACTTCTGAAACTCCGGATGGTTATTAATAAAAGGATGAGGTTATGAAAACCAAAATATTTTCAATCTTTTTAATAGTAGTATTCCTAATTGTTGGATGCGTTTCAGAACATGAAAAATCGTTATCAAAATTAGAAAAAGGTTTCTTTGATCCTCCAAATTCAGCAAAACCAAAAGGTTATTGGTGTTTGGTAAATGGTAACTTCGATCTCGAACAAATGACGAAAGAACTAAAAGAGTTCAAAGAAAAAGGAATAGGAACATTAGATATTTGGGATGTTGCCGGATGGGTTGATCCGGAAGGAGTTATACCAGCTGGTCCGCCATTTATGGGTGATGAATCAGTGCAAGCAATTGCTCATGCAATTCGTGAAGCTGGCAAATTAGGAATAGACATTGGACTTACAATTTCGAGCAGTTGGAACGCCGGTGGTTCGTGGGTAAAACCTGAAGATGGTGTTATGGGATTATTTGATACATCATTTGTTGTGAAAGGACCAACTACTATTAATAAAAATATTCCATTCCCCGAAATACCAAGTGAATATAGGGTTG
The DNA here is from genome assembly GCA_039714835.1 of Bacteroidota bacterium. Classification (GTDB taxonomy): domain Bacteria; phylum Bacteroidota; class Ignavibacteria; order Ignavibacteriales; family Melioribacteraceae; genus SZUA-22. The sequence goes on from JBDLIN010000158.1 coordinate 3,232, forward strand.
ATGAGTGGGATGTTATTAAAATGTCTATTCAAAAGAGGGAAGATGGACTACCAACATTCTACAAAGATGTAGCTTTGATAGCATATCAAATTGATAACGATTCCATAATTACTAAAACGATAGATATTTCAGATAAAATTACTAATAGAAAATTGAATTGGGAAGTCCCTAATGGTGAATGGAGAGTTACCCGTTACATTACTAGTGGTACAGGGCAGCAATTAATGAGACCAAGTCCTAACTCTAATGGTTTAATGATTGACCATTTTAGCGCTGATGCAATGCAAAATCATCTTAACTTTTTCTTTGAAAAACTTGAAAGTGAATTAGGAGATATCTCTAAAACAGCATTAAAATATTTATATACCGATAGTTATGAAGCAAACAGTGCAGTCTGGACGATCAAGTTTTCAGAAGAATTTAAGAAAAGAAATGGATACGATATAGCTCCGTATTTACCAGCACTTCAAGGATACACAGTAACAAATGATGAGATGACAGAAAGATTTCTTTTTGATTACAAAAGGACTTTATCTGATCTGATAATTGAAAATCATTATATGCTCGGTAAAAAAATGTGTAATGAAAAAGGTATTGAGTTTATTGCAGAAGCCGGAGGACCTGGACCACCGATACACAATTGTCCTTTCGAATCATTGAGTTCACTTGGAAAGCTTAGTGTACCGCGTGGTGAGTTTTGGTTTGACTCATTGATTAGCAAAGAGCATAGAGAAGAATTACAAATTATTAAAGGTCCTGCAAGTGCAGCGCATCTTTACGGTCAGCCAAGAGTTGAAGCAGAAGCTTTCACAGGAACACAGCTTTGGCAGTTTGGGCCTGGTGATTTAAAATCAACTGCCGATAGAGCAATGTGTGAGGGATTAACAAGTTTTGTTTACCATACTACTCCTCACATTCCACGAGATGCTGGAATACCCGGTTGGGTTTATAATTTTGGTACAATTATTAACACAACACGTGCCTGGTGGCCCTTATCAAGTGGATTTCATAACTACTTAGCAAGAAGTTCATTTCTGTTGCAGCAAGGAAATTTTGTTGGAGATGTTCTTTTCTATTATGGTGATAAAGCTCCAAATTTTGTCGAACCTAAACATTACATCCCAGAACTTGGATTTGGTTATGATTATGATGTAACTAATTCTGATATTATTCTGAATCGGTTGGATGTGAAAGATGGCAAATTTGTTCTTCCGCACGGACAAACTTACAGTATACTTGTATTACCGGATGAACTAACAATAAATCCGAATGTGTTAGAAAAACTATCCCAATTAGTTAAAAAGGGTGGAATTATAGTTGGAAGAAAACCAATTCGTTCATACAGCTTAACCAACTACAAGGAGAATGATAGACGAGTTCAAAAACTTGCTGATGAGATGTGGAAGAATAACAATGATAAAATTGAATATGGAAATGGATGGATATACACTAGTACAAATAATATTCGAAGCGTTTTGATTGATCAAAATATTATGCATGATGTTCAAATATCAAAATCGAATCCTCCAGATTTTATTGATTTTATTCATCGAGAAACGAAAAATGCTGATATCTATTTTGTTAGAAACACTACTGATCAACAACAAGTTTATGAACTAAAATTGCGATCTACAAAAGGCTCTCCTGAAATATGGGATGCTGATAATACATCAATTTCAGATATCCCTATTTTTATTCAAGATGAAGAGTTTACTACAATTCCATTAAAGCTGGAAGCAAATGGTTCAACATTTATCGTTTTTAGAAAAGATAAGATCCAAAATAATATTGTTAAAGTTGAAATAGATGGGAAACAAATATTCCCAAATGTTTCAGGTACATTCCCAATAAGCTATTCTAATAATAAAATTAATTTCGAATTAAATGGTGAATACAAACTTAGTTACTCAGATGGTACAGTTAAATCTTATAAATTCTCTGATTTAAATAAAACTGTTGAAATATCTGGGAAATGGGATGTGAAGTTTACAGATATGTGGGGACAACATAAACAATCAACATTTAATAAACTAATTTCATGGACAGAATCAGAAGATAATGAGATTAAGTATTTTTCAGGAATTGCTAGTTACTTCAAAACCTTTGAAATAACTGAAGATATAATTAATAGAAACAATTTAATCTTGGGTTTAGGTAGTGTTTCTAAAGTTGCAAGAGTTTCTCTCAACGGAAAAGAGTTAAGAATACTATGGTACTCTCCTTATAAAATTGATATTACTTCTGCTGTAAAAGAAGGGGAAAACGAGTTGGTAATTGAAGTTGCAAATGTATTATCAAATCAGATGACTGGCGATGCACGTAAGCGTAAGGAGCAAAGAAGAATGCATTCTAATATCACTAAAGGTCCAAATGCATGGCATACACCATGGCGGGATGTCCCACTTGTTGAGTCAGGTCTTCTCGGTCCGGTACAAATAAAATATGAAAAGATAATAGATTAGAAAAAGTAGTGAAACACAAACCGATCACAATATTGTTTATTGCAAGTCTTGTTATTCTATCTTCTTTTAATGTTGCTAAAAATAACACTCAAGCAGATACTGTTAAGGCAATAGATGTTTTTGAGAATTTTCCAACTATCGATGGGATTGCAGATGATGATTGCTGGAGTAGTGCTAAATGGCAGTCAATAGACCAAGTCTGGATAAACTATGGAGAGTTAATAGATAGTTCAGATTTTTTCGGTAATTATAAAGTAGTCTGGTCATCAGAATCGAACCTGCTCTATTTTTTAGTAGAAATAACAGATGATGAATATGTTGATGGCTACATATACGACAACGATGGATATTACAACTATGATATGGTTGAAGTGTTTGTAGATCAAGATAAGTCTGGCGGTTTACATGTTTTTGATGGTAGCGGCAGTGTTGGAATTGATTGGGGGACTAATGCTGAGAATGCTTTTTCGTATCATATAAATGTAGATTTACCAGCGGAAGGTGAAGTAAATAACGAATTTACGGTTGAAGATATTGCTGGAACAGATTGGAGCGATAAACAGATTGTAAATTATGCAGATCATTTCCCGGAATTAGCATTTAGAAAAAATAATGAAAAATACTATTGGGAGTTTTCACTTTCAGTTTTCAATGATTCGTACAATGCCAATAATCCAGAGAATTCAAAAACTGAACTTCATAATGGTGATGTATTGGGACTTTCATTAGCATACTGTGATAATGATGATTCTGATGAAGAACCAAAAGAACGTGATAACTTTATCGGTTCAGTCTGGGTTCCAGAAAGCAATTATAATGATCACTGGATGAACGCTGACTTCTTCGGAACCCTTAAACTTGTATCACATAAACCCACAACAATAGATAATCGAACAGGTCAAATAATAAATAAGTATCAATTATTTAATAATTATCCAAATCCCTTTAATCCAGATACAATTATTTCTTATCAATTACCACAAAGAGCATCAGTTAAACTTAAGGTTTTTGATATGCTTGGAAGAGAAATCAAAACACTTGTTAATGTTGAACAAAATAGAGGTGTTTATAAAGTAACTTGGGATGGAAATAATTCATTTGGAAATCAAGTAGTATCTGGAATATATTACATCAAAATGGAATCAGGTAATTATTTTGATACAAAAAAGATGGTTTTACTAAGGTAAAAAAATAGATAGATCATTCTAGCAAATAAAGGTGATATTTTGCAATACGGATATTTTGACGATGAAAACAAAGAATATGTAATTACAAAACCAGATACACCGCGCTCCTGGTCAAATTATATTGGTGATACAAAGTACGGAGGAGTAATTACAAATAATGCAGGAGGATATAGTTTTTACAAATCTGCTGGACAAGGAAGAATAACTCGATTCAGGTTTAATTCAATCCCAATGGATCAACCAGGGCGATACATTTATCTGCGTGACAAGGAAAATAAAGATTATTGGTCTGGCTCATGGCAGCCGGTTGGTAAACCATTGGATAAATATAAATCGGAAGTCCGCTTTGGCAGCGGCTATGCAACGTTTCTCTCTGAATATAACAAAATTAAATCCAATGTAAAATACTTTGTCCCTTTAAATGCGGAATACGAATGCTGGTTAATAAACGTTAAAAATGATGACTCAGAGAAACGAAATCTTTCTCTTTTTTCTTATGTTGAGTATCCAGGTAATTGGAATGCAAATGACGATTTGCTGAATCTTCAATACACACAATACACAGTTAAAATGAATTTCATTGATGGAATAATCGACCATGGAACAAATATACTACTGCCTGAAATGCCCGAAAATTTTGCTGAAAAAGATCAAGGACGTCATACTTTTCTAGCTGCTGTTGGAGCTGATATTATAGGATATGATACAGATAGAGAAAAATTTCTTGGACGTTACCGAACATATGCAAATCCAAAAGTAGTTGAAGATGGGGCAACCACAAATTCAATTGCTGAGAGTGATAATGCTTGTGGTGTACTTCAACTTGATATCGAATTGGAACCAGGCGAATCTAAGGATTTATTATTCATTCTTGGGATTGGTAAGGCAGATGTTGAAGGGAAAAAGATAGTTGAAAAGTATTCTGACATTACAAATGCTGAAAAAGAATTAGATGATATTAAAGAACATTGGCATTCAAAAATTGAAAAAATTACTGTTGAGACTCCAGATGCTGAATTTAACAGTATGTTCAATATGTGGAATCCTTATAACAACTTAATTACTTTTTCATGGTCTAGAGCAGCTAGTCTAATTTACACTGCCGATGAAAGGGATGGTTTGGGATACAGAGATTCTGTGCAAGATCTGTTGGGAATAATCCCACATATAACGGAAGATGCAAAAGAAAGACTGGAACTTATGATAACGGGACAATGTTCGTCTGGTGGTGCAATGCCTGTTATAAAACCTCATTCTCATAAACCTGGTTATGAAAAATTACCAAAAGAAAGTGAATACCGTTCAGATGACTGTATGTGGTTGTTTAATGCTATTCCAGAATATGTTAAAGAAACTGGAGATATTGATTTCTATACAAAGATTTTACCTTATGCTGACCAAGGGGAAGATACTGTGCATAAACATCTTAAGAGAGCAATAGAGTTTAATCTTGAAAGAAGTGGTGCAAATGGATTCCCTGCCGGATTAACAGCTGATTGGAATGACTGCTTAGAATTTGGTGATAGAGGAGAATCGATATTTGTTGCTTTCCAGTTACGTTATGCACTTAAAAATTACATTGTAATATCTGATTTAATTTCAGATAGTGAAGAGGTAGTGTGGGGAAAAGATGTGTTAGAGAAATTGGATGCTTCAATAAATAAAACTGCCTGGGATGGGAAATGGTATTTGCGTGCATTAAGAAGTGGCGGAGTTAAATTTGGTTCGCAGGAAAATGAAGAAGGGTCCATTTTTATGAATCCCCAAGCTTGGGCAATAATAAGTGGACATACGAAAGGTGATAGAGCTACAGGTATTATGGAAGAAGTTCATAAAAGACTTTCTACACAATTTGGTATACAAGTTTGTGATCCCCCATATAAAGAAACTGACCATAAAGTTGTAAAAGCTCGATATATGAATTCAGGCAGTAAAGAAAACGCTGGAATATTTCAGCATACGCAAGGATGGGCGATTATTGCTGAAACTATGTTAGGGCATGGGAACAGAGCCTTTGATTACTACAAAGCCTATTTACCTTCAGCATATAATGACAAAGCAGAAATACGAGAAACTGAACCCTATGTTTATTGTCAATCAACATTTAGTAAGTATAGTCCAAGATTTGGAAAATCTCGAGTTCCTTGGTTAACAGGGACGGCAACTTGGGCTTATTATGCTGC
>JBDLIN010000159.1:0-9015 GCA_039714835.1 Bacteroidota bacterium
TGGTAAGTGTTGAAGAACAAAATGAATTAATACCGGAAAGCATTGTACTAAACCAAAACTATCCAAATCCATTCAACCCAAGTACAAAAATCAAATATTCTATACCAAATGTAGAGCGAGATTTATCTCGCTCAAACAGGAGCGAACTAAAGTCCGCTCTACAAAACGTTACCTTAAAAGTTTATGATATACTCGGAAGGAAAGTAGCAACTCTTGTTAATGAAGTACAAGAACCTGGTAACTATGAAGTACGATTTGATGCAAGTGATCTCAGTAGTGGGATGTACTTTTATAAACTCACTACATCAGGATATTCCAAAACTATGAAGATGATGTTAGTTAGATAATTTATGAATGAATAATAGAATAAAATATTATGAGTAAAACAACATTCTTTTATTTTTTTAAAATTGCTGCAATAGCTTTGGTTATGGTTTTTATAGTATGGAATTGTGAAAAACCAACAACGCCAGATGAAGTAAATATTAAAAGACAAAACTACATTCGCTTACAAAATCAAACTGAGCATTCAGGAGTGCTAATTAAGTTAGTTGATACAAAAGTCTTGGCTGTTACAGATTCGCAAGGATATTTTATTTTACCAAAAACTACTGATGGAGAATATATTCTTCAAGCGAAATATCCATTCTTTAAAATTATTGAACAAAAAGTGAAAGTGGTTGACAGTCTACTTGAAACAAATGTACAAATTGAACTCAAGCAGCAACTTCAGTTCTGGGTTGAGCCTGCTGAGACAACAATAACTATTGCTGATAAATCTAGGTTTTGGGAGTCAAAAGGGTATGTGAAAAATATTTCTGATACAACTGTTTGGGGAATCTCTTATACCATACCAAATAATTGGGGGATTATTCCAGAAGGATTAGAGTGGAATTATATTCATAATGATATTGATCCAAATTTCTGCTATCAAGATATACCAATTATTGGACTGACAGATTTATTAGGAATAGGTGGTTTTTCTATACAACCTGGAGATACAGGGATTTATAAATACAAAGATCTATGGCAACTCGGTTATAAATGTACACCTCCCGGAAGAACCTACTTATTATTTTTTAGTCTTGTTGATCAGAAATATTTTGATGAATATTTCCAAAATAGATTTTATCTTGATGGTAAAGTAGACAGTAGCCAAATTATTAATCCTTTGTTAGAATCATTTTTCAAAAAACGTGAATTATTTCGTCCAGCAATTATAAATTTCACAAATTAATAAACGTAATTTAAAATAATGAAAATCAAATGCGAAATATGACCTTATTTCTTTTAACTTTTATTTTATTCTCTTTCCCCAATTATTTTCTTGCCCAAATAACCATTGAAGAGTTGGATAAAGCTGCAGCATTCAGCTTTTCAATCATGAGTGATAACAAGGGCTACTCGGTTGAAAATACTCATATGTATAAATGTGATAAGTGGATTAAGGAAGCTGGAGACCGCTTTATTCTCGGCCTTGGGGATCATGTAAAAAATAATAGAAAAAATCCTTTTTTGGACTTAATTGCAAATGACAGTCTATGGCATAATCATTTTTATCCGAATGTGGCGGATGGTGAAAATGAATACTGGGGTGAGGGTCAAGATGATTGGGGTGCAGGTGCTCCAATTCTGGATTATGTTGATTTATCGAAAAGAAAAAACGTTAAAGTTAGCCCAAAAAAATGTGAATACTATGCAATTGAAAAATATGATGAGATAAAAGTTCACATCATTCAATTGCATTATTCTGATGACCCGGATGATCCTTCAATTGCATTCAATAAGCATTCTAGAAAATATCTAATAAATACTTTAGATAGTATTGACAAGACTGATAATGATATCATTGTAGTTCTTGCTCATACTGGTCTTTGGCTTGCACAACTAAGTGAAGAAAGAGAATTAAAACTACTGAATAAGGCTGATCTTATTTTAGGTGCTACAACTCATAGATATAAAAGATTTTATTCCTTTGGTGAGAATGTCAATACGGGCGCGATTGCCTTGAACTCAGGTGCAGTCGGTAATAGTTCGGAAAATGGTTTTTTACAAGTTCATGTATTAAAGAATCCTACAAGAGTGATAGTTCAATATCAAAAAACAAAGAATGATTCGAGAGAATTGCAAGATAAAGGATTCGCGTATGAAAAAATCATAAATGGCAAAATTACAGAAATTGATTGGAATTCTTACAGAATTCAAGAAACAAATTGGGATGGCCCTATTCCTCATGTTGCTGAACAGTTAAATAGTATTGCAGATAAATTTCAAAAATATCATGTTATTTTGAAACCCGACAAGGAGGAAGCGGAATACTGGGCTGGTGCTCCTTCTGTTGTAAGAGATGAAACTGGAATATTTTGGCTTGCTGCAAGAATGCGCTCTCCCGAGTATCCAAGAGGTCTGAGAGGTTATGAGATAAGAATATTGAGAAGTGAAGATGGAATAAATTTTAAGAAATATCATTCAATTTTTAGGGAAGAAATTCCAATCCCCGGATTTGAAAGGCCCTCACTACTTATTGATCCGGTAAGTAAAAATTTCAAATTATATGCTTGCGGTCCGTGGCAGAATGGTCCTTGGTCAATTATTAAATTTGATGATGTAGATGATCTTAAAAATATTGATCCTAAATCTGCTCATCCAGTAATTGCTCCACCTCTCAAGAAGTATGAAAGGGATGTCTCAGTAAAGGAGTATAAAGATCCTGTAATTGTTTATGCTGAAGGGAAATATCATTGCTATACAATTGGATATATCAGAAGGAATGAACGAATATTCCATTTTACAAGTATTGATGGTGAATCATGGACACCAGTTGGAGATGTAAATCAACCGGTGATGGATTTAAATAATTGGCATAATTTCTTTATACGACCTGCTTCAGTGTTACCATTAGGTTTTGGTTACCTTTTTGTTTATGAAGGTTCCAGCACTCAATGGTATGACCCAGTTTATAATATCGGGACCGGATTTGGATTTACTTTTGATCTTCATAATATAATTGATCTAACGACAGAATCTCCCTTGCTTTTAAGCACAACACCAAGCGAATTTTATACATTTCGTTATTCGCACTGGCTTTGGGTTGGTAGTGAAATTTGGATTTATGCTGAAGCTGCTAATGAGAACAATTCTCACGAGATCAGATTAGTGAGAATACCAATAAATGAAATAATCAACTGAGAATAAAAGGAAAAACTATAATTGCAACTACATTGGTTAGATATTACTGCTTTAATTGCATACATGGGTATTTTGGTAGCAATGGGAATTTATTTTTCCCGCAAGAACACAAATACTGAAGAATATTTCGTTGGTGGTCGATCATTTTCGGGATGGGTTATAGGATTGAGCCTGGTTGGCACATCAATAAGTTCGGTAACATTTCTTGCATTTCCGGCAGACGCATTTAAAACAGCCTGGCTTCGAATTCTACCAGGTTTCACATTACCACTAGTAATTATTATAGCAGCATATTTCTTTCTGCCTTTTTACCGACGTACAAAGATTATATCAGCTTATGAATATCTTGAAAATCGTTTTGGTCCATCTGTGCGAACTTATGGAGCTGTTACATTTATGATTGGTCAGCTTGTCCGTGTTAGTATGATTCTGTATCTTCTTTCTCTTCTGATGCATGAAATTACAGGGCTTGATCCGTTAGTGAGTATTCTTGTTGCTGGAATATTTGTTGCAATATATACTATCATTGGCGGGATTGATGCTGTAATTTGGACAGATGTTTTGCAAACCATTATGCTGGTACTTGGTGGTGTATTTGTTTTAAGTGTCATTATCTATGAACTTCCCGGTGGTTTTTCCCAGATAATAGAGATTGCAATACGCGACGGGAAAATGGCTTTTGCTGACTGGAACAAGGGTGAAGTGCAGCCGGTATCCTGGGGTTTTTCACTTTCTGAAAAAACTGCTATGATGATGTTATTCGTTGGTATGACAGAATGGTTACAAGAATATACTTCTAATCAGAATGTTATTCAGCGTTATGCTACTGCGAAAAATACGCATGAAGCACGAAAGGCGATGTTTGTTTCATTCAGCAATGTTCCAATTTGGGCATTCTATTTTTTCCTTGGAACAGCACTCTATAGCTTTTTTCAAGTCTTCCCTATGCAGGAAACCAATGAAATGCTAAATGGTGTTCGAAAAGCTGAGCAAATCATGCCATATTTTATTGTTAATTATCTGCCGCCTGGTATAACTGGATTAGTTATTGCCGCAGCCGCTGCTGCTGCTATGTCCTCACTTGATTCCAGTATCAATGCTATCTCTACAATTGGTGTTCATGATATGTATCGTCGACTTTGGATAAAAGATAGAGATGATAAACACTATCTACGCACAGCAAGGATATTAGCCACAATAGTTTCAGTTATTATGATTGTCGGTGCGATTATTTTATCTAAGACTGAAACAAAGACACTGCAAGATGCTGGAGTTATCCTTATTTCTCTTCTGATGGGAGGAGTAACAGGATTGTATATGATCGGATTTTTGACAAGGCTTGGTGATGAACGTACAGCATGGATTGGTATTGGTTTAACTTTTTCATTCTCTTTCTGGACTATCTTATCAGGTCAAGGAGTACTTCCAGACTGGCTAAGCGTACCATTTGATTTATATTATACAGGATTTATTGGAAATCTTGTAATGTTTGCAACTATTTTCATGGTTGCTTCCTTGATATCAAAGGGAAAGCGGAAGTTGATAAATCTCACACTCTGGACCCAAGAAGGAAAAGTGGGTGATTAATGAAAACAAATAGTATGTTTTTAATAGAGATAATAACAAGTTGGAAGAAGCGGCAATTTAAGTGAGAGGAAATTGAAAAAAAACAATTTTTCGGGATGATGCCTATACTGCCAACAGCGATTACACCTGATGGAAAAATTGATGAAAAGAGCCAACGACGATTGGTACAATATTGTCTTAAGTGTGAAGCTGCTGCTATTGACCATTTCGGATTTGCATCTGAGTATCACAAAATATCAAATAGCGATCGAAAATTATTGATCATCCAGATATTATTTTACCAAGGACTAAGGATCCAATGAGTGAGGTCGAATGGAATGAATTTAATTGGGTATTAAACTAAATAGGATTGTGAAATAAATGGCAAAACATTCCTTAATAAAAATTGTGCAAAACTAATCATGATGAATATCTACAATCATACAAAATTCAATAAACATGTTAAAGAAATTGATTACAACACTCACTCAAAAGTGTATGAAGTGCTACTCGCAATATTGCTCTTTGGAAGTATGGGGGCTATTACATGGGCAATACGCGGAACATCAGGTTGGGGAGGAGTTGATGGTACTGTTATTCCCGGAATAATGTGGGGAATATTATGGTACTATTTAGCTTATCGCAAAGGTATTGATGCTCGTGGTATTGTATTGTGGTTAGGATTAGGAATAGCATTGGGTGGCGAACTTGGATATGGTCAGTATGTATCTTGGATTAGAGGAATATTCTATGTTGGGAATGAAACAATTGGTATTGATCCATGGTTAGGCTATTTTTGGTTTACTATGTGCGGTATTGGTTGGGCTGCACCTGGAGGGATACTACTAGGGTGGGCTTTGGGAAAGCGTGTTTCTCCAGGAAGGTGGATTGTACGTTCTCTACTCCTCATGATTTTGTTGATTTTGCTTTTCGCATGGCCAATTGTTGAATGGGTAGGAATGATTCTGGTACAATCAAATTCAAGTATTCTTTTCCCTAATGCAGATCTTGGGATATACTCAAATGATTTAGGAAAACATCTGAGCAGAACTGTTTATACGAACACTCAAAATTTTACTGTAGTAATTTGGTGGATTATTGCACTACTTGAGTCTCTTCTTCAGAGAGATAGAACTACAGTAGTTACAGGTTTAATTATCGGAGGTGGCTTTGGGCTTGGATTTATGCTGAGTGCATTATGGACTTTAGGATATGGAATTGCACCGGATTATATCGACTGGTGGAAAATATGGGAACTTAATTCAGGCTTTAATCTTGGAGTACTATATGTTATTACTTTCTATTGGGCAATTCGTCAATTAGTACTAGTCAAAAAGTCAGAAGAAAATAATATTGATAAATCAGAAGTAGAAACTAAATATTCAAAATGGCGTGATACAATATTCTTAGCTCTAACAGGATTTATCTTACTCTTTTTTGTTGGATTTGAATACTTTTTCTGGACCGGTCTTGTTTTGAGTTTGTTTTATTTTTTTTCAATGTGCCTAACAACAAGTAATTCTCTGGACATACATCAAATAAACGAACGTAGAAAAAACGTATCATTTTTATTTAGCATTTACTTTTTGGTATTTATTATGTTTCACGGTGGTTCTGAAAGATTGGGTGTTATTCTTGAGTTATATGAAGAAGATGCCGTTTCACAGTATTCATGGCCCATCGAACGTATCTTTTTATTCATACCAGCTGCATTGGTTATTACATCTGTAGTTATAGTAAAGATGAAACACATTCTAAAAGATTGGTCTTGGACGAATAATTCTAACATTATTCCATCAAACTTGTCAGTACGAATAATAGAACTAATGACAATAATGGGATTTATTGGAGCGCTTTCGATATGGCCTTCCAAAATTGGTGTTCTCTATGGCCTTTTCTTAGTGTCCGCAATTTTTGCGTTTAATAGACTTGAACGACGCTTTAATATGATTGATTTTTAATAATTTTAATAAATAGGATAGGTTAATATGTCGAATGAACAAAATGTAATCGGAGTTATTCCTGCTCGATATGGCTCTTCTAGATTCCCAGGAAAAGTATTAGCAAAAATTGCTGGAAAGCCAATGATTCAGTGGGTATATGAGCGAGCAAATAATTCCAAATTATTGGATCAACTTTTTGTCGCTGTGGATGATAAAAAAGTTAAAGAATGCGTAGAAGGATTTGGCGGTAATGCTGTAATGACAGGAATGAATCACCAATCAGGTACAGATAGAATTGCTGAAGCTATGGAAAGTATTGAAGCAGACATTGTTGTTAATATACAAGGTGATCAACCCCTGCTCGATTCAGATATGATAGATGAAGCAGTTCAACCATTGTTGGATGATTCGACTGTTTTAATGTCAACAATTAAAACTAAAATCAGCAGCGAAGATTATCTTGATCCTTCTGTTGTAAAAGTGGTTGTGGATGAAAATGATAATGCCCTTTATTTTTCAAGATCACTTATTCCATTTTCAAGGGATAATGCTGAGACTGATATTTATGAACATGTTGGTTTATATGTTTATCGTAAAGATTTTCTATTTGAAATCTCTAAAATGCCACAATCTTATTTAGAAAAAATTGAAATGTTGGAACAACTGCGTGTTATGGAGAAAGGATATAAGATAAAAGTTATTGAGACAAAAAGTGACAAAGCTGCTGGAGTTAGTGTTGATACCCCAGAAGATCTTGCAAAAGTTGAAAAAATAATTAAAGAATTGAAACTTAGTTAACTACAGTTTTAGTTAAGGAGATAACTAATGGAAGCAGATAGAAAAATAATTGAAAAATATTACAGTGAACTTTCATCTTCAGAAAAGGAAATGGTTGATAGTGCAGTGACTAGTATTGTTACAGCTAAGGAAAATGGAAAAAAAATAGTTGTTGTTACTGGAAGTGGACCGAATATTCATGAAGGAGTTACGACACTAATTGCTGAATTAGTAAATAAAGGAATAATTGATGGAATTACAACAAGCTCAGCAGTTGTAGCGCACGAAATGGCTGGTGTTTTAGATAAGGTAAAAAGAGTTGATGGACGCAAATTAGGATTTTCAGAAAACAAATTACCAAGAGGTAATATTTTTGAAATTACGAAAATGTCTGATGATCAGTTAAACCAGCTAAAAGAAGAAATGATCATTGATGCTGATTTAATAGAGCGAGGATTATCGCTTGATGGCGATGTGATTATAAAAGCTGCTGGCAACATGGCATATCCAATCGGTTTGCGGACAGAAAATCTGGCAAAGGAAATATTGTATATCGCAAGATCTGAGGGAATTCCGTTTGAGGCTGTTGCAGGAAGAGGAGCAGATGAGCGTACTATGCTTGGCGCTGCCCAAAAGAAGAACATCCCATGTTTAGTAACAGTTCCACAATTGATTGGTGGTGGAATGGTTGGTGTAGCTTTAGCTGACTCGATTTCAATAATGGAAAGAACAACCAAAATTGCTGAAATGCTAAACAGTGCCGATGTAATTATTGAGTCTGCTGTTGCATTGACACAAGAAATTCACGATGGTCCATTTGAAACATATACTGGTCATGGTATCTGGGCAGATTGGGAAGGATATCCTACCTATAGCTTATCCGGAAAAACATTGATAAGAATTGATCTTGATCCAAATTTGAAAAAAGCTCATGACTTCGAAAAAGAATCCAATACAGTTCAACAGGCAATTGATGAAGGGATGCCAAAAACAAAATTAATGAGTATCCCATTTAGAATGGAAATGTCAGGATTTGCTCGCTTAGAAAAAAGTATCCCCGTGATTGGTGATATAGGAATTATCTGGCCAATAATAGCGTTTTTCATCGAAGAAAAGCTTGGTGTAAAACTTGATTTTATGTCCTATCCGCAGCAGAGTCCTGAAGGGCAAAAAATGAGGGATTGGATTGTAGAAAACATAAAACCTATCACCAAAGAAAAGTTGTTTTAGAATGAGTCATAGTAATGATCTTGGATACCCAATTTTTGTTCAACCCAGTTTAATGCTAACAAATGAAAAATTTGTGTAGCTAAATTCCTTCATTTTTTTGATTTTACGCAAACGTTTGTCTAAATTAATATTTAATTTTACTATCATATTGAATAAACAATTTTGAGGAAAATGTCATGCAAGTAAAAAAACTCATAAAAGTCAGTTTTATTATTTCACTAGCATTGTTATCAGTACAATGTGTTGGACAAGAAAAAAAGGAAGATCCCAAATCAACTGCTATTTGGGAACCGGTACCGGTTGTTGTTAC
>JBDLIN010000160.1:0-8948 GCA_039714835.1 Bacteroidota bacterium
GCGCCAACTTCTGGATTTGGAGCCGAGTAAAAATTGGCTCCCATAAATCCTTCTCCTTTAAAGCCAAATGTATTTGCTTCTATAAACATTAAGGATTCCTTTATAGGAAATATGAAAGCCTCTTTCTTAAGATTTTCTTCAGTCATAAAACGAAGAGGAGAATAGTTATCCAAGATATAAACTCCACGTCCAAATGTTGAAACAACTAAATCATCTTCATCTTTTTGAATTTCTAAATCCATAACTTGGTGTGAAGGAATTCCATTTTTTAATTGTATCCATTCTTCCCCGCCATTATTGGAAAAGTAAACTCCAAATTGAGTTCCAACAAATAATAGATTTTTATTGACATGGTCTTCGGCTATAGAATAGGTACTTCCTTTCTCTGGTAGGTTTGCATTTATTAATTCCCAAGTTTTACCTCCATCGGAAGTTTTATACATGTAAGGTTTGTAATCCCCACCTACAAAGTCGTGGCACGCAGCATATGCTATTGATTTATCATGATTAGAAGCAATTATCTTATGAACTCTTGCATACTCAGGTAATCCGGTAACTGAAGATTTGTTCCAGGTTTGACCACCATTCATAGTGTAGTGTATCAATCCATCACCAGATCCAACATAAAGGATATTTTCATCAATACTTGATTCAGCGATTGTGACAATCTGTGCCATCGATCCTTTTCTTGTAAGCTGATCAATACTCCAGCTTACACCCATCAGTTTTTCCATTTCTTTAGGAATCCCGCGAGTCAGATCATGGCTTATTTCTTTCCATGTACTACCTTGATCATCCGACCGTAGAAGTTTATTCCCACCAAAGTATAATCTCTTATTATCATGCTGAGATATTAATAGAGCGGCATCCCAATCAAATCTGTAAGCAGTATCTGCAAAATCATATGGTTTTATATATAAGTTCTCACCACTTCGCTTATCAAAGCGGACCAGTCCCCCATTCTGTGATTGCGCATAAATGATATTCTGATCTTTCCAATCGACTTGAGTTTCAAAACCATCACCGGAATTTGTAAATAACCAATCTTGATTTGTTATTCCACTTGTATTGATTGTACGAGAAGGACCTGTTAAACTATTGTTATCCTGTGTCCCTATAAACACATTATAAAATGGTTTTGCATTATCAACACTAACTTTATAAATTTCAGTAATAGGAATATTTGCCTGGAAATTCCAATTCTTACCCTGATCATAAGAATCGTAAACACCACCATCACAACCAGCGATTATATGTTTATTGTTTTTAGGATTGATCCAAAGGCAATGATCATCAACATGTTTGTTTTTACTACCTACATTCTTCCAAGTTTTACCCCCATCCTCAGTTATCTGCATAAACACATCCATACTGTAAACACGATCCATATCTACTGGATCAGCAATGATCTTTTGGAAATAAAACGGGTAACTAGAGATATAACTATTCTGTTTTGTCCAACTCGCTCCCCTATCAGAACTTTTATAAAATCCTTTATCCTCTTTTGTTGCTTCAACAATTGCATAAACAACATCCGGATTTACAGGTGAAATAGCCATTCCAATTCTGCCAACATTATCTTTAGGTAATCCACTGGAAAGCTTATCCCAAGATTTTCCATGATCGGTACTTCTATAAATCCCACTCTCTGGACCGCCGCTAACACCTGTATAATGTTTTCTCATTCTCTGATGAGCGACAGCATACAGAATGTTTGAATATCTTGGATCCATATGTACTTGAAAACATCCAGTATACTTACTGACGAAGAGAACATTTTCCCAGGTTTTTCCACCATCGGTCGTTTTGAATATTCCCCTATCTCCTCCATCGTTTCTCTGTGGGCCATATGCAGCTACATAAACAATATTTGGATCATTTGGATCGATAACAATTCCACCAATATGCTCGGAATTTTTAATCCCCATATTTTTCCAACTTTTGCCACCATCCTCAGTTTTGTAAACTCCATCTCCATAAATCACATTATTCTGATTATTGTTTTCTCCCGTTCCAACCCAGATTACATTACTGTTAGTTGGATCGATTGTAACAGCGCCGATGGCATAAGCACCTTGATTATCAAATACCGGTTTGAAGGTCACACCTTGATTTTCAGTTTTCCATAAATTACCATGTCCGGAACCGACATAGTATTCACTAATATTGTCTGGATTAACTGCAATTGCCGCAATTCTACCACCAGTAACAGCTGGTCCAATACTCCTAAACTTTAATCCTGTAAAAGAAATGTTTTTTAATGAATCAGCTGACTTTTCACCTTGTGCGGTTAGAGCTGAACTTAATAAGAATAGTGAAGCAAAACAAAGTCTTAAAATTTTCTTTATCATAATTTTATCTCAATAATTATTAGAATTATTATTTGATACTACTCTGTATTTGAGATTCAAATTATAATTTCTTGATTTTAAATCAAAATTAGAAAAAAGAAATAACTGCAGATAAAAAGAATAAAAATTGATTCAAATAAATTTGATAAGCCTACTTATACTTTTGTTCAAAGAAGAACTTCTCTTCACCAAAGGCTGGCTTTAAATCATTTAACCAAATAGCTTTTGGATTATATTCAGCAAAGAATGGTTTGCCAACCCAATTCTTATTTCTACCTTGTAAAAATTGAAGAGTAAATACTTTTTCACCATTAATGTCATTAATTCCCAGTATGTGAACTTTACCTGGAGCTGCAGACATACTTGGCCCCTTAACAGTTCGTGCAATTCCACTAACCGATTGATAAGCCTTTCTAAAAGTACGCCAGGCATTCTCTAAGGTCACAGCAAAATAGTCCTGTGCACCAGTATCTCTTGCAATAAACATATAGTAAGGAATAAGTCCGAGTTTGACTTGTTTACACCACATATCCGACCAAACTTCTGCTTTGTCATTAATATGCTTCATGATTGGACTTTGTGTACGAATCTTTGCTCCAGTGTTCAGAATCCTTTTAATAGCTTTTTGAACTATTGGAGTCTCAAGTTCTCTTGGATGATTAAAGTGAGCCATAAATGCAAGATGATATCCTTTCTTTACAACTTTTTCAAATAAGTGAAGTAAATTATCCGCATCTTTATCTGTAACAAATCTATATGGCCAATAGCTAAGTGCTTTTGTTCCAATCCTAATAGTCTGCAAATTTGGAATATTGCTATTAATTAGAGGTCTGATATATGATTCAAGTCTTGATGCAGACATTACCATTGGATCACCACCTGTAAATAACACATCAGAAACTTTGGGATTTTCTTTTATATATTTTACCAGTAGTTCCGTTTCTCTGGATGCAAATTTTAATTCATCAAGACCAACAAACTGAGGCCAGCGAAAACAAAATGTACAGTATGCATGGCATGTCTGGCCATGACTTGGAAAAAATAAAACAGTTTGATCATACTTGTGCTGAATTCCAGTCAGTTTAGTTCCTTCTAGAACCGGAATGTTATATTTATTCTGTTTAGCTGGATCTGGATTTAACTCAAGCCTGATTTTATTAGCAATTTCTTCTTTTGCCCCATTTTTCATTTTTCGAGCCTGAGCTACAGCATTAAAATGATGTTTTTTCAGCATTCCGACTTGTGGAAATGTAAGTTGATAAATCGGATCATTAGGAATATCATTCCAATCAATTAATTCATCGATTACATAATTGTTTACTTTAAAAGGAAGGACACTTCCAACAACTCGGATAGCATGTTGATCCGTATCGGAAAGATAGTTCTTAACTTGAGGAATATTTTCAAAATTATGGAGTAAATATGATTTATATTTCTTCTGCTTGATCATGAATTTTCTTTCTAAGTTATTGATGCTTTCAAAAAACGATCAATTATTAAATAATTAACTGATTGCGCTTATTAAAATTTTAGATTAGTTTATTCGATAAGATTTTTGAATTCAACTAACAGTATATAATACAAAATAATCATTCAAATTTACTAAAATTTAATGAATAAATACAGATATCGATGTTTTTCGTGTAATTCAAGCTTTTCATCTGAGCAAATCGAAAAGAAGAGAATTTACTTGTGTCCTCAATGTGGAAAGGCAGAAAAGCAATTACCTCTTGAGGGAGTTTTACTGATTGAGTATGATTTGACTCGTATAAAAAAAGAAGTTTCAAAAGATGAATTTTTAGAAAATGAGGCCGGTAAATTTTGGTTATACCCTTATCTTTGGCCGATTGAATTGGAGAAGATTGAGGAGGACATTCTAGATCGACTAACTTTACCACAAAATAGTTTATTAAAGTTTAGTCAAAGTAAATTAGATTTTCTCATACTTGATGAAACAAGAAATCCAACACTTTCTTATAAAGATAGAGCCTCATCACTTGTTGCATTGAAAGCACTTGAATTAGGAATTACAGAAATTTCAGCTGCTTCAACCGGTAATGCCGGTTCATCTTTAGCTGGTATTTGTGCTCGACTTGGAATGAAATCTCACATTTTTGTACCACAAAATATCCCAACAGAAAAGCGCTTACAAATTGAAGCTTACGGAGCTGATCTAATTGTCGTAGATGGTGATTATGATTTAGCCTTTGATACTTGTCTTGAAGTATCAGAGCAAAATAATTGGTATAACAGAAATACCGCTTATAATCCCTTAACAATTGAAGGTAAAAAATCTGCTGCTTATGACATATTTCTTCAAATGAATGGAAATATTCCAGATGCTATTATAATTCCAGTTGGAGATGGAGTAATTATATCCGGAATTTATAAAGGCTTTTCTGAATTATTAAAACTTAGGTGGATTGAAAAAATCCCTCAACTAATTGCAGTACAATCGGAAAACAGCGATGTAGTTGTTAGATTTATTAATGAAGGAAAATTTGATTATAAACCGGCTAATACGGTAGCTGACAGTATCTCAGCAGGAGCACCAAGAAATCTCTATATGGCTGCTGAAGCCATTACAAAAAGTCAAGGAAGAGCAATATCAGTTTCAGATGAGGA
The DNA here is from genome assembly GCA_039714835.1 of Bacteroidota bacterium. GTDB lineage: Bacteria > Bacteroidota > Ignavibacteria > Ignavibacteriales > Melioribacteraceae > SZUA-22. The sequence continues at coordinate 4,977 of JBDLIN010000160.1, forward strand.
TATTCTATTAGCTCAAAAAGAATTTATACGAAATACTGGAGTATTATGTGAACCATCTAGCGCAGCAACTTATGCAGCATTTAAGAAAATGAAGGATGACGAAATCTTAGCTGGTATGTCTGTATTGTTGCTCATAACCGGAAATGGATTGAAGGATACAAAATCTCTACTCACGAATTGATAATGATGGTGATAAATAGGAATATTATTGCTTTGGTTCTGAAAACAAATTTGATATAGCTGATTCTAAAGTAGGGAAACTAAAAGTATAACCAGAATCAATTATTTTTTGATTTGAGATCTTACTTCCCTCCAATACAATTTGTGACATTTCTCCCAAAGCCATTTTTAGAATAAAACGTGATATGTTAGGCATGAATAAAGGTTTATTCAATTTTTCTGCGATTACTTTAACAAATTCACTGTAAGTTTTATATTCAGAGGCTACTACGTTATAGGATCCAGCCATATTTTCATTCTGGATTGACCATTCAAATATCTTAATAACATCATCTATATGAATCCAGGGAACGAACTGTTTTCCGGTACCTAAGGCTGAACCAATTCCCAATTTAATCGGTAACATCATTTTGGGGAGTGCCCCTCCCTCAGTTGAGAGAACAGAACCTAATCGAAGCCGTACATTTCTAATATCTAAATCATTAAACCTTAGCGAAGAATCTTCCCATAGTTTACAGACTGTTCCTAGAAAATCATTCCCGGGAATATCCTCTTCTATAAATGTTTTATCACTTGTACTTGTACCATAATACCCGATTGCTGAAGCAGAAATCAATGTTTTCGGTTTTACATTCAATTTGAACACTTCATGAAAAAGTATTTCAGTACTTTTTACTCTGCTTTTAATTATTTCTTCTTTTCTTTGTTTAGTCCAGCGTTTTTCAGCTATTCCCGCTCCGGCAAGATGAATGATGTGATCAACTCCAATAAGTGCACTTTCTTCTATTATACCTTTTTCAATATCCCAAAAATAATGATGCGGTTTGTTATAATCCTTTGTTCTTGAAAGTTGATGAACTATATAATTCTTGGAGGATAAATATAGAACTAATTTACGCCCAATTAAACCGCTACTACCTGTAACTAATATTTTTTGCATTTTTAACTACTTTTATTGCGTCGTTTTTTTATTGGCAATTGATAATATCTTTTACCATCATATTGAGCAAATGCATTCGCAACTGCTCCTGCTGTAGGAACAAGACCAATCTCTCCAACTCCTTTTGCACCATGCGGACCAACTGGATCAGGTACTTCAACGCCAATAACTTCAACTTCAGGCATCTCTTTTGCTCTTAGAATTCCCATCTTTCGCAGCATTGTTGATTTCGGTCTTCCTCCTTCCATTTCGAGTTCTTCAGATATTGCATATCCCAATCCCATATGAAGTGCTCCTTCAATCTGTCCTTCAAATAAACTTGGATTAATTATTTTACCAGCATCATGAGCAGCAACAATTTTTTCTACTTCACCTTCCTTATTAAGAATAGCAACTTGCGTTGCATAACTGTACGAATAATGAGTAACTATCTCACCTTCATCCTCTTCCGGTTTTGTAGTCCAGTCACATACCCAATCACCTTTATAAATATTCCCAATTAGATCTATTAACGAATTGGACTCAAGATCACGCTTCAAATTTTTGGCAGCTTCAATTATTGCGTTTCCAATTATCGATGTCGCTCGAGAAGCTGTTGTCATACCAGATTTTGCACCTTTGTCTGTATCAACAACAACCTCAACAATATTTGGATCAATTCCTGTTGCTTCACACAAGAACTGAACTGCCATCGTATTTACACCTTGTCCCATTTCCGTCCAGCCATGATTCAGTATTACCTTATCTTCAGATATTATTTCAATAATGACGACACCTTCATCGGGCATTCCGTTTCCAATACCAGTATTTTTAATTCCGCAAGCTATTCCAGCATACTCAGAATTTTTAAATATTTCTTTAACTGCTAATAAAGTTTCTCTAACTCCAGTACCTCCTTTTAATATCTGTCCAGTTGCTGTTGTACCTCCATCAATTAGAGCATTATCATATCTAAATTTCCATCTATCAAAACCACCTTGCTCACACAGATCATCGATACAATTTTCAATAGCAAAAGCTGTTTGATTAACTCCAAAACCACGCATTGCACCACAAGGTAAATTGTTGGTATAAACAGCTTTACTTGTAATGTGAGCATTGGGAATACTATAAGCACCAGTTGCATGACCAGCAGCCCTTTCAAGGACTTTCATACCAACTGATGCATAAGCTCCTGTATCTCCAATGATATCAGCTTCCAACGCAGTTAGAACTCCATCGGAATTACAAGCAAGTTTATACTTCATTATCATTGGATGACGTTTTGGATGCATTAGTATAGATTCTTCACGTGTCAAAGATATTTTAACTGGTCGACCAACCAAATAAGCAGCTAGAGCAGCATGATGTTGAACTGAAAGATCTTCTTTACCACCAAATCCCCCTCCGTTTGGAACAAGTATTACTCGAACTTGATCTTCTTTTAAATCCAATAATTTTGCAATCTGTTTTCTGTCTTCATAAACTCCTTGTCCTTGAGAAAGAACTTCAATACTTGAATCTTTACCAAGACGGGCAACTGCACATTCAGTTTCCATGAATCCATGCTCAACCATTTGTGTTTGGTATGTTCCCTCAGAAATGTAAGCCGCCTTTTCAAATGCTTTTTTAACATTTCCACGATCAATTTTAGTTAGAGAAAGTAAGTTCCCGTTTTGATGAATTTTCGGAACATCAGTATCAAGAGCTTTTGCCATATCAGTCAATGGTTCAAGTACTTCATATTCAACAGAGATCAAATTGACGGCTTCTCTTGCAATCTCTTCTGTTTCAGCAACCACAGAGACAAGAACATCTCCAACATATCTTGTCTCTTCTTCAACTTTTATCATAGCAGGCCAATCTTGTACAATTAATCCAAGAAATCTTTCTCCGGGAATATCCTTCGCAGTAAATACTTTCACCACTCCGTCAAGTTCTTCGGCTTTACTTGTATTTATTGATAGAACTTTTGCTCTTGGATGATCACTGAATTTAAGCGCACCATGCAGCATACCATCAATTTTAACATCAGCTACAAAAGGACTTTGTCCTAGCACTAATTTATCAGCATCATATTTAGGATATCTTTTCCCAACACCACCAGCTATTGTTGGAAACGGAATTTCTTTCAGATCACGAATTGCTTCAGCAGCATATTCTATTGAATCAATTATCTTTTTGTATCCTGTACAACGACAAAGATTAGGCTGAAGAGCTTTTGCTATTTCATTTCTTGTTGGTTGAGGATTTTTATCAATTAGTACATTTGCCTGCATTACAATACCAGGGATACAGAAACCGCACTGTACACCGCTCTTTTCAACAAATGCATTTGTAAATATTCTCTTTCTATATTCATCTAATCCTTCTGGTGTAACAACTGACTTCCCTTCGATCTTTCTCATTGGAGTTACACAAGAGAGTTTCGGTTCATTATCTATTATAACAGTACAAGCACCGCACGCAGCTTGGGGTGAACAGCCGTCTTTAACAGAAGTGATCCCTTCAACTTCACGTAAATATTTTAAAAGGGAGAGTTCTGGATTACCAGTATATTCTTTTTCTATTCCATTTAATATAAGTTTCATATAATCCTCTGATAGGAACGCGGATCATTATGATTATTATGATCATCACGGATTTTTATATTCATTAGTTAATACCTTTCTTCGAAATTCAGCTTTCTTTCCAAAATTGATTAAAAGTCCAACTTCCATTTTAGTCGCTTTCAAATAATTCACTAATTGAATTTCATGTTCTTCACACAAACTCTCAGCAGCTTTTAACTCAATAATAACTACATTATTCACAACAATGTCAGCAAAATAATTACCTACTTCATTCTCATTATAATATACTTTTATCTGCAT
>JBDLIN010000161.1:0-8857 GCA_039714835.1 Bacteroidota bacterium
TGTTTCGTTTGAAAATTCATCTATTATTATCAAAGGTAATTTAAGTTTTAAAGCACGTGATTCTAAAAGTGAAGATCCAATGAAACCTGTTAGCGAAATAGAAAATTGCAAATTTGAAATAATTATCTAATTTTTATTTTATCTGTGTAAATCTTAACCAATCAATGTTATCTGCCTGCCCACCATAACAATGTGAAGGTGGGTGTCCCATTAAAAATGCAAACTCCACAATTATACATCGGTACTGCTGGCTGGTCATATAAAGATTGGGTCCCCAATTTTTATCCAAAGCAGCAGACAAAAAATTTTGACTGGCTTGAGTTTTACTCTCAATATTTCAATACAGTTGAAGTAAATGCAAGTTACTATACATACTTAAATCCAAGAGTTGTGGAAAGTTGGTTACAGAAGACAGAAGATATTGACGATTTCCTCTTTACTATTAAGCTACATCAAGATTTTACACACAAGCACAACTTTTCAAAAGAAAATATTAAGTTATTTCAGTATAACCTTGATTTACTAAAAAAATCGGAGAAGTTAGCTGGATTGCTTATACAATTTCCGTACTCATTTCATTATTCAGAATCTAATGTTGAGTATATGCGTAAGCTGATAGAGATATTTGATAACTACCAGAAATTTGTGGAAGTAAGACATAAGTCATGGCAGAATAAAAAAGCAAGGTCAGTTACATTCTGTACAATTGACCAACCGCAGATAGGAAAATCGATGGAATTCAATCCTATGGTTGGAAATAAAACTGCTTACATTCGGTTTCATGGAAGAAATGAGGATGCATGGTTTAATTCATTTAAAGATTTTGGAAAAAAGCAAAGTTATCAAGAACAGAGTGCACGATATGAATATTTTTACTCGCCAGGTGAGTTAATAGAGTTTAGTCAGAAAATTAAAGAGCTTTATGACAAAGTAAAGAAAGTATTTGTTATTATGAATAATCACCCTAAAGGTGATGCTGTAGCAAATGCGTTTGAGTTAATGCATATGTTGAAAGGTCGATCAAGAATTAAAATGCCTCCTACAATTACTAAACCTTATCCAAGACTAAGGGAATTTAATCAAAAATAATCGATAATTGTTTTAAGTTTAAAATAATTTTACTATTTTAATAAAAAAGAAGGGCGATCTTAGATCATTTCTTTTTACTCAGCTAAAAATGATATAATTATTTCTCTTAGTGGCAATGGAATCATTGGGCATTAGTCCAATTTTATATAACTCATCAATAAAAAAAGGGTAAGAAAATGAAAATCTCACGTATGAACAAGTATGATGGTGATAGTAAAACTAAAGCATTCTTTGACATGGAAACAGAAGAGGGAATAGTTGTGAAAGGATTTTCTCTGGTTGAAGGAAGTAACGGACTTTTTGTAAGTGCTCCCAGCAATAAGGGGAAAGATGATAAGTATTATGATAATGTTCTTATGTCAAAAGAACAGAAGAAAGACTTGAATGACTTAGCTCTTGCTAAGTATGACGAACCCTAAAGAAAAACCAAGCCACTAATTTCACGGATTTACACTAATATGGCTGATTTAATATTCAAAGAAGAGGCATATAAAATTATTGGTATTTCTATGGAAGTGCATAGAAATCTAGGTAAAGGATTTTCTGAAATAGTTTATAAAGATGCTTTGGAATATGAATTTAATAAAAGCAATATCCTTTATGAACGTGAAAAGAAATATAAGATTAAATATAATGATATAATTTTACCTCATTATTATTATGCGGATTTTGTCGTATTTGATAAAATTATATTGGAAGCAAAATGTGTTTCTGCTATTGTTGATGAACATATTAATCAAACATTAAACTATCTAGCTGTTTCAAAATGCAAATTAGGTTTAATAGTGAATTTTTCTAAGCAGTCATTAGAATATAAGAGGGCAATATTATAATTAGTGAATATTTGTGTAATTAGTGGCGATATTTATGCGCACAATTTTTCATCTTGATCTTGACACATTCTTTGTATCTGTCGAAAGGATACTCAATCCATCACTTAATGGAAAACCTGTAATTGTTGGTGCAAATCCTTCTGCAGGTAGAGGTGTAGTTGCCGCATGCTCATACGAAGCACGTGAGTATGGCTTACATTCTGCAATGCCCATCAAGCAAGCATACAAGCTTTGTCCAAATGGAATCTACTTACGCGGAACAGTAGGGGAATATAGCAGATTTTCGGATGCAGTAAAAAATATACTTGAGAGATATGCACCGCTAATTGAGCAAGCATCAATAGATGAATTCTATATGGATTTTACCGGAACCGAAAAAATTTATGGTTCTATGTATTTATTTGCACTTGAACTGCAAAAGAAAATTCTACAAGAATTAAATTTACCATGTTCAATAGGAATTGGGACAAATAAAACAATTGCAAAAATTTGTTCTGATTATGGAAAACCACTGGGAGTTACATATATAATTCCAGGACTGGAGAAAGAATTTCTTGCTCCACTACCTATTGAAACTCTTCCAGGTGTAGGGAAAGTTACACTTCAGTCCTTACACTCAAAAGGATTTTATAGAATTGGAGATATAGCCAATTCATCTCAAGATTATCTATTACTGTCTTATGGTAAGGCTGGTATCGATCTTTGGAATAAAGCAAGGGGTGAAGGGAAAAATTATTTATCAATTCAGCATAAGCGGAAAAGTATTTCTAAAGAGAGAACTTTTGGTAAAGATGAAATGAATAAAAATAGAGTAGAGGAAACACTTTTTTTACTTTCTGGTAAAGTTTGTCAGATGCTGCGTGATAAGGACTGGCAGACTTCAACAATAAGTATAAAACTTAGGTACTCAGATTTTGTTACAATTACTCGAGCAAAAACAATTAAACCTACAGATGATGATAAAACAATTTTTGAAACAGCAGTTACATTATTCCGAAATGCATATACAAGAAGAGTAGCAGCAAGATTAATAGGAATTCATTTAACAAATTTTAGTGAATATAATGAACAAGAATTCCTATTTGATGATGAGAATATCATTCGGGGAAAAATGCTGCGAGCAGTAACAAAAATTAGAGATAAGTTTGGATATTCGGCGATAAACATAGGTGGAGTAAATTAACATTAATTTAATTGGAATTTACTCTCATTTTTCATAAAATTACTACAACAATTCATGATCATAAGAAAGTTTGCTAAAGGGAAAATGAAACCAATAACTTTTTTTCATAGAAAATTAAATCCTCTCTTATTAAGACCTTGCCCAGATCACTGACTTAAAATTTAATATTAAATTCACTTATAAATAAAGGAGTTTTTATGTGCGGTATTGTTGGATATATCGGTGCTAAAAATTCGATCCCTATTTTAATTGAAGGATTAAAAAGGTTGGAATATCGTGGTTACGATTCAGCCGGGATTGGAGTTATAACAAAAGATCAAAAAGAACCAATAGCTGTAAAAAGTTTAGGGAAAGTATCAAAATTAGAAGATAAAGTAGGAAATAATAATTTCGAATCAAATTTGGGTATTGCTCATACTCGCTGGGCTACACATGGAAAACCAAGTGAAAGTAATGCTCATCCTCACCTGAATATGGATAAGAATTTATTTGTTGTCCATAATGGAATCATCGAAAATTATGTGGAAATAAAAACTAAACTTAAAAAGGATGGTTACAAATTCTCATCCGAAACAGATACAGAAGTACTCCCTCATTTAATAGATAGTTTCCTTAAAAAAGGTCATAATTTAATGGATGCAGTACGAGCAGCCTTGAATGAAGTTAAAGGAACTTATGGTATTGCTGTAGCATATACAAACGAATCTGATAAGATAGTTGCAGCTAAAAAAGGGTCACCATTAGTGATTGGTATTGGAGATAATGAACATTACATAGCATCTGATGTAAATGCACTTATCGGTTACACAAGTCAAGTAGTCTATCTTGAAGATGGAGAGGTTGTTGAAATTACAAGAGATAAATTCGATGCCAGAACGTTTGATGATGAAGAAATTCTCAAAGAGGTTGAAGAGATTCGTGTTGAATTAAATGAAATAAGCAAACGTGACTATCCACATTATATGCTCAAAGAGATTTTTGAGCAGACTGAATCTGTGCATGATTCATTCAGAGGTAGAATAATCATGGATGAGGGAACAGCAAAGCTAGGAGGTATCGAAAGAATAGCAGAGCGTATTGCAAATTCAAAAAGACTTGTGATCTCCGCATGCGGAACATCATGGCATGCAGGTTTAGTTGCAGAGTATATGCTTGAGCAATTAGCAGGAATACCTGTAGAAGTGGATTATGCGTCAGAATTTCGTTACAGAAATCCTATCGTTAATAGAGATGATGCAATGTTTTTCATTTCGCAAAGTGGTGAAACAGCTGATACACTTGCAGCAATGAAGGAAGCAAAACGAAGAGATGCACTAATTCTTGGAATTTGCAATGTTGTAGGAAGTTCAATCGCTCGTGAAAGCGAAGCTGGTGTTTATATTCATGCTGGGCCAGAAATAGGTGTTGCTTCAACAAAAGCATTTACTTCACAACTTGTAGTTTTTGCTCTAATTTCAGTACTTATTGGACGTAAACGTCATCTTAGTCTAATTGATGGACAGAATATTCTCAGTGAATTAGAAGCCATTCCATCAAAGATTGAGAAGATCTTAAAGCTTAACGATGAAATTGAAAAAATAGCTGAAAAATTCGTGGATGCAAAGAATTTCCTTTATTTGGGTAGAGGTTATAACTTCCCAGTTGCTTTAGAAGGTGCTCTAAAAATGAAGGAGATATCCTATATTCACGCTGAAGGATATCCTGCAGCTGAAATGAAGCATGGCCCAATTGCTCTTATTGATGAAAATATGCCTGTTGTATTTATCGCACCAAAAGATTCTGTCTACGATAAAGTAGTTAATAACATAGAAGAAGTTAAAGCTCGAAAAGGTAATATTATTGCAATTGCGAGCGAAAATGATAATGAAATAGATAAAATAGTTGATCATACAATTAAAATCCCGGATACCATTCGAATGTTGATGCCTATACTAACTTCGATTCCTCTCCAATTATTGGCCTATCATGTGGCAGTTAAAAAAGGACTAAATGTTGATCAACCAAGAAATTTAGCAAAAAGCGTTACTGTTGAATAAAATTTGGAGATAAAATGTCAGTAAAAAATGTTTTGATTATGGGCGCTGCTGGGCGCGATTTTCATAACTTTAATGTATTATTTAGAGATAATGAAGAATATAACGTTGTTGCCTTTACAGCAACACAAATACCCAATATTGAAGGAAGAATATATCCAGCAGAATTAGCTGGGAAGCTATATCCTAATGGAATAAAAATATTTGAAGAATCAGAATGTGAAAATTTACTTAAAGAGTTAAAGGTTGATGAAGTAGTTTTCTCATATTCTGATGTACCATTTGAATATGTTATGACCAAAGCATCTATTGTTAATGCCGCTGGGATATCATTCAGATTACTTGGGGCAGATGAAACAATGGTTAAGTCTACAAAACCTGTTGTTTCAGTTTTGGCTGTAAGAACAGGATGTGGCAAATCTCAAACATCTAGAAAAATAGTAAAACTGCTGCGTGATGCTGGGAAAAAAGTAGTTGCAATCAGACATCCAATGCCGTATGGCGATTTAGTAAAACAGAAAGTTCAAAGATTTGCGACTCTTGAAGATCTAAAGACTCATAATTGCACAATTGAAGAAATTGAAGAATATGAACCGCATATTGCTCTTGGTGGAATCATTTACGCTGGAGTTGATTATGAAGCTATTGTAAGAGAAGCAGAAAAAGAAGCTGATGTAATTTTGTGGGATGGCGGAAATAATGATATGTCATTTTATAAAGCAGATGTTACTTTTACTGTAGTTGATCCGCATAGACCAGGGCATGAATTAAACTACTATCCGGGGAATACATGTTTAAGAATGGCAGATGCTGTTGTAGTAAATAAGATTGAATCAGCTAATGGGGATGATATCTTAGAAGTTATACAGAATTCAAAGTCAATTAATCCGAATGCGACAATTATAGAAGGAGCATCCCCTCTAATAGTTGATAATCCTGAATTAATAGATGGGAAGCGAGTACTTGTTGTTGAGGATGGCCCAACACTTACTCATGGAGAAATGAAATACGGTGCGGGAACTGTAGCATCACAAAAATTAGGTGCATCAGAAATTGTTGATCCTCGACCGTATACTGTTAATTCCATTACTGCTACATATGAAAAGTATCCGAACATTGGAATATTACTGCCAGCAATGGGTTATGGTGATGCACAAATAAAAGACCTAGAAGAAACCATTAACAACACCGATTGTGATAGCGTTGTGATTGGAACACCAATAGATCTTGGAAGGATATTGAAAATAAATAAACCTTCTACAAGAGTAAGATACGAATTGCAAGAGATAGGTAATAATACTTTGGAAAGTGTTCTTAAAAGCAAAGGTATAATCTAGATACTAGATTCTTGATGCTGGATGATACGAATTATTTTGTAATCAGTATTTAAAGGATTTGTTATGAAAAAATTGGCGGTTGTTGCTTTAGGTGGCAATGCATTATTGCGCGGTAATCAAGTTGGGACAATTGAACAGCAGGAAATAAATACTTACAAAACTTGTGAAAAACTTTTACATCTTATAAAGAAGCATTATGGAATTGTCATTACTCATGGCAATGGCCCACAAGTAGGAAATATTCTGCTTAGAAATGAAGCTGGATTTGATAATTATAAAATCCCCAAAATGCCTCTCGATATTTGCGTAGCCGATTCCCAAGGTGGAATTGGATACATGATAGAAAGGCAAATGAGAAATGTCCTAAACGATTATAAGATGAGAAAAAATGTAGTTTCTTTAATTACTCAAGTTCTTGTAGATATAAATGATCCCGCATTCCAAAATCCTACAAAACCCATAGGTCCATTTTACATTAAAGAAGAAGCTGATCTTTTATCAAAATCTAGTGACTGGGTATTTCATGAGGATGCAAGGAAAAGAGGGTGGCGCAGAGTGGTTGCCTCTCCAAAACCACTGAAGGTAATGAATAATCAGATAGTAAAAGAACTTGTAACTAATGGACATATTGTAATTGCTGGCGGCGGCGGCGGTATTCCAATCTATAAGCATAAAAATAAATATCTTGAAGCAATTGAAGCAGTTATTGACAAAGATCGAGCTTCATCTTTGCTTGCCAGAGAAATAAAAGCAGATTCATTATTTATAATAACTGATGTACCAAAAGTATATCTTAATTTCAATAAAAAGGGACAGAAAGCTTTAGATGTAATAACTGTTTCGGAAGCTCGTCAATATTTAAAAGAAGAACAATTTGGAACAGGAAGTATGAGACCAAAGATTCTTGCTTCTATTAATTTCATTAAAAATGGTGGCAAATTAGCCGTAATAACCTCTGAAAAGGAATTAGAGAAAAAAGGGGGGGGTACAAGGATCATAGAAGGTTAAAAAATCTGTTTGGAATTTATGAAAAATTATCTATTTTTGGACTTCAAATTTTGGGGCGGATAGCTCAGTTGGTAGAGCAAAGGACTGAAAATCCTTGTGTCGGCGGTTCAATTCCGTCTCCGCCCACAAAATTCAAGGGATGTCACCAAGCATCCCTTTTCCTTTTTAAATCAATAGCAATCTGAAAATTATTTTGCCGAAGCTGGTTTAATGGAGTTTATCCTGAAAAGCGGAATATCCGCTCACTCTAGTAAGCCACGATAACCAAGTGTGGCTTTTCTGTTTTAAGTAGGTGAAGGTTTATAAATTGTTTTTGTAGACAACACATGAAGCGAGTAGTAATAAAAAGGCGAGAAGCTCAGATTAGAACTTCCCGCCTTTAGCAATTGTATGGAGGGGGTCTTCCCATACACAAATAATTTACTAATATTGTCAATTATACCTTGTGATATTTATCACAGCAAACAATTAATCTTTTAATAAGGAGAAATCCTTGAGGCTATACTTAGGAGTGATTATAAAAAAAAATAGTTTTTTTTGTAAAAAAACATCCTGCATATTTTGCAAATAAGATATTATTTATTAACTTTGTGTGTTGCCAATTTATTGGCATCCAACCAAGTTAGAAAGGTCTGCCCTCTACCTTTCTAACTTTACCCCGGGAGAGTGTTTTACACTCTCCCATTTTTTTTATTCCTTAAGTATTCAAAAGTTAATTGAATGTACTCAAATAGAATATTGGGGCAAGATTTCACAAGCAGCCCTCACTATATTCTCATGAAATAATTAGTTCAAACTTAAATAATCTATATTTGAAAAACAATTCAATTTAGGAAAGTAAAATTGCTTAAATGGAAATTAATTGTAATCAAGAAAAATAAGTTAATTATATTATCAATGATTTAGCTCTGTATTATAACAGAATTCCATAAATTTGTAATACAGCTAATATTTTCCCTTTTGTGCAAAAGCCAGTATGTGTCCATCATGATTAATACTGTATGCAACACTATCACCCCAATCCATTTTTCCAAACTTTCTTAATTCTAATGCTCCGAGCTGCTTAGCCTTTTTGTGAAATGCTTCTGCGTTGTCTACTTGAAAGTATAATTCAAATTTCGGTGATGTCTTTTTCTTTTCATTTACAATATAATCAGTTCCGAACAACTTTTCGAGAGACGAGTTAGGCATAATCCCAAGTATAGCTCCATTAGGTAGTTCAAATTCACACATACCAGGTTCATCTACGATAGGTGGTATAGCAAAAAGTAACTCGTAAAACAGTTTGGTTTTATCAACATCTTTAACATATATAATAAAATAGGTTTTATTCATTTTTTTAACCTTAAAATGATAGTGTCAATGTAAAAAGTG
>JBDLIN010000162.1:0-8827 GCA_039714835.1 Bacteroidota bacterium
GTTGGACCCAAATATTTATCATCCATACCAAATACATTTGATCATTCGATTCTAACATTTGAAAACTATACAGTTACGAATAATAGAATTGAAGATTATTTTGCTGATACAAAAATTGTTGCAGGTGCTCCTTATTTCTATATTATTCCAGAATTAAAAAACTCTACTTTCAATTCATATAATGAAATTAGATTAAAACCAGGATTTCATGCAACTAAAGGTAGTACCTTTAGAGCATATATTGGAGATGAATAATTTCGGCTTGATTTTACCCTTGAGTGTTCCGCCACAATACCATTTTAATAAAATTCTGTTTGATATACTTTGTCTTATTTGTATTCCCGGAGAAAGTATATAATCAAATTGTTGTAATATTTTTTCTTATTAACGGTTTTAATTATTAAGAAATCATAAGGACTGTATCTTAGATTTTTACTCTATTTGATTAAAATCTTTTGAAGAGGTACAAATACTTATATTAAATTACTGTGATCAAAATCACACAATCAAATTTAATCTATACTTATTTTATCTGAAGTATGGAAAGAATCCCTCCATACAATTGCTAAAGGTGGGAAGTTCAAATCTGGGCTTCTCACCTTTTTATTTTATATTAACTATTTATCAACTAAACTTGTCCACAAATTCCATGCTGCATATGCTTTTCTGTTACCATTAAGTGCTTGACTATGAGCTGCACTGCAATTGTACCAGTCAACACCTTCGGTATGAGAATTCTGCCAAGCTGTTGCCCAATTTGCATCACGAGAACCAGTGTTGCCACTATCATAATCACAATTATCATTTGCATTCAGCAATAAATAATTTGCTTGTCCGTCCGGATCATATGATTCTATATCAGCAAAATCATATAGTATCTTTTTATTTACTCTGCAATATTCTCTAATTTGTTCATTCCGTTGATGTAAGTTTCCACTTTCTCCACTCCCATCAAGATGACCGGTCATATAAACAAACTTCACATTTGGATAATCTACTTCCAATCCGTTCATTAAATTAAGATATATGTTTATGTCTTCCTCACTTGCAGAACTCACCTGTCCACACCAGGACCAAATAATAACATTTACGTCTGAGTGATTTTGTAGATAACTCCTAGTTGATACTTCCCATTCAGTTCTATTTGGATTACCGAGGTCATATGCACCAGAGAAAGGTCGATCCCTCAAATCTAATGCTCCATCAACTCCGCCATTATTAAAAGAGTATTGACTTCCCTTAAAATTAATTAATCCCTGCATCCCTGTAATTAATTGACTCCCATGCGAAGTATGTCCGTATGCAATATGAAGTTGTTCTTTAGCTTTTGTTATTTCATTTGTTTGAATTGTTGATAATGAAGCGAAGTTATGATCGACTAAAATTGCACCATTTTGAATTGGACTGTTAAGATTAATTGTACTTGTAAGATCATCGGAATTACAACTAATCATCAATACTGAAATTGAAATAATTACGATTAAAAAAAATAATTTTACAGAAAATTTCATAACAACCTCAATAATTAAATATTTTTGATCTAAAATCTTAATTAATTAGCACACTTTTTGATGTAATTACCAATTGGCTTCAATTTTTACGCCAAAACATCTCATATTTGTTATAAAATGAATAAAACAATGGATATTATCAAAAAGCCAAAATCGAAGCAGCAAAGATGAAATATAATAGATATTACAATATTTTAATACTTATTCTATTTTTATTGCTAATTAACAATACTAATGCTCAAGAAGTCAGATGTAAAGCTTGTAACAAGACTATTAAAGAAAAATATATTGTTGTAGAGGGAAATTCTTATCATCCAAATCATTTTGTCTGCACAAAATGTAATAAACCAATAAGAGGAAATTATTACAAAAAAGATGGTAATTATTTCGATGCACAATGTTATACACATTTTATTTCCCCTAAATGTGCTGTTTGCTTAAAACCTCTCACAGGAAAATATTTGACCGATCTTTATGATCTAAAATATCACAATTATCACGAAAATGAATTGCATAGATGTGATAACTGCAACATGCTGATCTCTCAAAATACTACCAAAGGTGGAGTACAATATTCCGACGGCAGAAATATTTGCAATAATTGTAAAAATAAGGCCGTTTCAACTAATACTGAATATGAGAGATCCCTTAAAAAAATTATTAGAAGTTTAAGAAATTATAGATTAGAAATAAGTTTAGAAAATGTAAAAGTTCATGCTGTTGATCGGAATAAATTAAAACAAGTATCTAATACTAAATATTCTAATTCTGCAAGAGGTTATTGCCAAACTACAGTATTGAAATCATCATCTGAAATTCGAAGATCACATGATATATATATTTTAGACAGAGTTCCTGCAAAATACATTGAAGCAACTTTAGCTCATGAATTAATGCATGTGTGGATAAATGAAAATATCGATCATAAATTATCAACTCAACTTGAGGAAGGAAGTTGTAATTATATTTCTTATACATATTTAAAATCAGATTACTCTGAAGATGCCCAGAATATCATTAAGCAGATGAAGGAAGATCAGGATCCTATATATGGTGAGGGATTTCGAAAAGTTTATAAAAATTTTAATGGAAAGTACTTAACAGAATTGTTAAAATATCTTAAAAATCACAAGACAATATATTAGAAATTTATTTTATGTTAACTAAATCACACAAAATTAGTATTAAATTATTTATCTTTGATATCAAAATATTTGAAAAGAGAGCATAAAAAGTTGAATTACAATCGAATTATATTTCTCAGTTTAGTATTTTGTTATATAGCAACTGTTGTGGTAGCTCAGAATAATAGAATTGATAGTCTTCTATCCTTGGTAAATAATACCGAAAGTACTGAGAATATCAATTTACTAAACCAAATTGCTGTCGCTTACAATGATATTGACGATTTAGACCAATCAAAAAAATATTCTTATCGTGCATTTGAATCTTCTAAAAAATCTCAATACGACGAAGGTATAATTCAAGCATATAATAATCTTGCATCAATTTCTATACAGCAAAGAAAACCATCAGAAGCTATCAATTATTCAATTCAAGCAATTGAACTTGCAGAAATAATTGAGAAAAATAATCTAAAAGCAAAAGCATTGAGAAATCTGTCATCTGCGTCTTTCGCTGTTGGGGAAAAAGATTCTGCTCTTGTAAAACTTAATGAAGCTTTGCAGATCTACAGTAATTTAAATGATTCTCTTAACATTGGAATGGTGTATAGTGAAATGGGGGAAGCATATACATATCTAAACAATTCTCCCCAAATGGTTACATCATATCTCAATGCTCTGGAAATATTTAAGAAATTGCAAAATGAAAAGCGAGTTGCAATTACTCATCTTAACTTAGGTTCTGTTTATTCTAACTTCTTGGGTGAATACAGGAAAGCAATTGAGCACGCTGATGCAGCACTTAAAATTTATAATAACCTCGGGGACGAAGTTAAAACTACTTATTGTTACTTAATTATTGGCTCTGCATATGAATACTTAGGAAACTTAGATAAAGCTTTAGAATTTTATAATAAGTCATTAGTGATCTGTAGAAGAACCGATAATAAATATATGCTGGCAAATACCGAAAATTATATTGGAGAAGCATATAACAAACAGCATAAGATTAAATTAGCTCTTGAATCATATAATAAATCATTAAATATTTATCTAGAATTGGGGGATGAGGAAGGTATTGCAGTTGCTGAGAATAATATTGGAGAGTGTTATTATAAATTAGGAGATTTAAATAAAGCTTTAAGCCATTATACCAGATCATTCGAATATTTTGATAAAAGAGGAGAAAAATTTCAGCTTTCTGAATTAGTTTTTAATATTGGTAATGTTTACTATGAGAGAAAGAATTATAATTCAGCAATCAATTCGTATAGAAGATCAATAAAATATGCAAAGGAAACCAACAATCTTGAATCTTTAAAAGATTCTTATAAAGCAATATCAAACGCATATAGAAAACTAGAAAAGCCAGAACGTGCATTAGATTATCTGGAAATGTATATAGAAAAAAAAGATAGTCTGATCAATGTTAAAAATCTGGAAATGATCGCAGAATACGAAGCAAAGTATGAGGCGTCTGAGAAAGCAAAAGAAATTGAACTTCTTAAAAAAGAACAAGAGCTTTCAGAAATTAATGTTCAACTTCAAACTATATTAAATGTTTCATTGATAGCTGTCACTTTGCTGTTAATTGCTACAGTGATTATTTACTATCGAAAATACAAACAAAAAAATGAACTAAATCAAAGATTAGCAGAATCTGAAATCCACCTTCAGAAATTGAATTTCACAAAGGATAAGTTTTTCTCTATCATCGCTCATGATCTAAGGGGACCACTTGGAACTCTTTCTGGTCTCACCGAAATACTTGATGAAGATGCTGAGGAAATGGACAAAGAAAGCATAATAGGTCTAAGTAAAGATATTCATCAAATTTCCAAGAACACCATTACCTTGTTAAATAATCTGCTCACTTGGGCTTCAATTCAGATAGGTAAAATTGAAATATCTAAAGAAAACTTTGAAATAAAAGATATTGTTGACGAAGTTCATGAACTTTTAAGAGAAAACCTAAATAAGAAAAATATAACGTTTACTAATGAAATTGAGAAAAATATTGCTGTATATGCTGATAAAAACATGGTATCCTCAGTTATAAGAAATTTAATTCATAATGCTATTAAATTTACAAATGAAAGTGGAAATGTTACTACTTATACCGATTCTAGTAATGGAATTACTTCTATCAGTGTACAGGATAATGGAGTTGGAATACCTGAAGATAATATGGAAAAACTTTTTGAAATCGGGAATAAAGTTAGTACTTATGGAACTGCTAACGAGAGTGGAGCAGGATTAGGATTAATTCTCTCAAAAGAATTTATTGATAAAAATAGCGGAACTATTGTTGTAAAAAGTGATGTTAACAAAGGAACTACTTTTACTATCAATCTACCAAACACAAAAAAAGAACAATAATTCTTTTCTAAGTGCCATCTCTTAATTAATATTCTTATTTTTTAGCACACAATCATTAATATTTCAGACAGAATGAAAATTAAATATATTCTATTTGCTTTAATAATATTAAGTACTTGGATAATTAATGCCCAAGAGCTTGAGTTTTATGGAAAATTTGAACCTGGCACTTTAATAGTTGCAAAAGGAGATCCTATTGAGCGAGCAAAACTAAACGATCAAGAATTAAAAATTGATGATGAAGGAATTCTCTGTTTTGGATTTGATGCTAAACAAAAAGGCACTCAAATTTTAAATGTGAAATTCAAAGAAGGAAAAGTTCTGTTAAAAAGAATTAATCTACCGGATAGAAAATATAAAGTACAAAGAATCAATAATATGAAAAGTGACTATGTCACTCCCCCGAAAAATCTCAATAAGAGAATTAAACAAGAAAGAGAAATTGCCCTTTCAGCAAGAAGCCCAATTGGGAAAATTGATACAGCTTTATACAAGTCTGGATTTACTAGACCAATAAAGGGAGGTAGAATATCAAGTGTATTTGGAAGTCAAAGAATATTGAATGGAATTCCAAAGAATTTGCATAACGGTTTGGATATTGCAGTACCAAGAGGGACTCCCGTCTATGCAATGGCTGATGGTATAGTCAGGCTTGCTGCTGATAACTTTTACTATCCGGGAAATTATATTTTACTGGATCATGGACAAGGATTGAATAGTCAATACCTCCACTTAAGTAAAATAAATGTAAAGAAAGGTGACAGAGTAAAGAAAGGGCAGATCATTGGTAAAGTTGGAACTACTGGTCGATCGACTGGTCCTCATTTACATTGGAGTGTCCAGTGGTATTTGAGAAGACTGGATCCTGCCAGAATTCTTGATATGAATTTTATCAATTAAAAAAACTTTTTTGTTTTGATGACCAAAATTATATGTTATTTAATACTAATCTCCTTATTTATTCAAACCACTGTATTTGGTCAATCTGCTAGTGATAGTTTAGACAGCAATAATAACGTTCTAAATGGTTCATTAATTGTTGAAACCAATCAAGATTCATTAGATGCAGTCAATCAAAAAACTATCGATCATATATCCAAAATTTTTTCAAACTTTAAGGATAAAAGACCCAAAATTGGGATTGTACTTGCTGGTGGCGGGGCAAAAGGGTTTGCTCATGTTGGCGTTCTACAGCTTTTAGACTCTCTACATATACCTGTGGATTTTATTGCCGGAAATAGTATGGGAGGACTTGTTGGAGCGTTATATTCAATTGGATATAGCGGAAAGAATTTGGAAGATTTTACAAAAGGTCTTGATTGGGACTACCTTTTAAATGATAATCCACCAAGAGAGGAGCTCCCATTTATTGAAAAGAAAAGAACAGGTAGATATCAACTGAAAATTGGATTAGATGGATATGAACCAGCTATTCCTTCAGGTTTAATATATGGTCAAAATGTTCAGCTTTTATTCCTTAGTTTAACAGCGCCATATGAAGGTATAAGTAATTTTGATGAACTTCCTATCCCATTTAGATGTGTTGCCGTTGATCTAGTTACAGGCAAGCAAGTTGTACTCAAAAATGGTTCTCTTGCAAAAGCAATGAGAGCTACTATGTCAATACCTTCAGCTTTTTCACCTATCGTGTGGGATGATTATCTTCTTGTTGATGGTCTTGTACTCAATAACTATCCTGTTGATGTTGTAAAAGAAATGGGAGCAGACATAATTATTGGTCTGAATTTGACCACCGGTGATAAAGCAAAAGAAGATTTCAATAATCTTCTTACCGTGTTTGATAGAATGATCGACATTCCAACAAGTGCTAGACTACAGAAAAACATTGAAATGACAGATATTTATATTTCTCAAGATCTACGAGGATTTTCGACAACAGACTTTGCACCTGAGAAAACTGAAGAAATCATTAAAAGAGGGAAAGAAGCTGGAGAGCGTAATAAACCAGTCCTTCTTGCACTTAGAAAAGAACTTGAAAAATATGATGAATTCAAAAAGTGGGAGGAGAAAGGGAGAAAAGCTGAAAAAAAGTTGATTGAAAAGACATTTGAAGAATATAAAGCTTCCCCCCCACTTTTAAGTTCATATATAATTCAAGGGAATGAAAGATTCACTGACGATTTTATCGAACACCATTTAAAACTAAAAACAGGAGTCAGTTTCGATAATGAAGTATTAATTAAAAAGATTGAAGAATTATACGCTTTGAATTACTTTGAATCAATTTCCTACAAAATTAACAAAGTCAAACGAAATGAAGTACATCTTGTTATTGAGGTTAAAGAAAAACTTCCTAATCGTTTAGTTGCCGGTATTAAATATAATGACTACTACAAATTAATTGGTTTGATTGGTCTAGAAACTAATTCGGAACTCATCCCTGGTGCTCAACTAGAAACTTACCTTAGATTCGGTGGACTAACTACTCTAGATGCAACATTATTATATCCCTCTCGTTCGATGGATATGGTAGTATATCCTTTTATATCTGCACACTATAAGGATATTCCATTAGATTTCTATTACAACGGTAAGAAAATATTTAGATTCAGAGATAGATCGTGGAGGCTTGCCGGGGGATTTAATTTTAGTTTAAGTAAATTTTGGAATTTCGAGACTTCTCTTCATTGGGAATGGATGAATGCATATACAGAAATAGCTACGGTAGAGATTGATGAAATTCTAAGTAATTTCGATTTGAATGCAAGATTAGTAACAGGAAAAGCGAGATTATTATTTGATTCATTAGATGACATTATAATTCCAAATAACGGAATTTATTTCAATTCTTTTTTTGAAACTACTATACCATCATTCGGTTCAGATCTTAAGTATAGTAGACTATTCGCTAGATTAGATACATTTTTACCTATTTCAAAAAAACATAATCTGCGGTTGGATGCAGCTTATATGAAAGTATGGGAAAAATCTGAGACTCCATTTTATAAGTGGTTTTATTTAGGAGGTCCGGAAACTTTTGTAGGAATTGACTACTTCCAGGCCAATGGAACAGAATTTACATTAGGTGCTATTAGTTATAGATATGAAATTCTTGAATCTATTTTCTTGAAAGGAGTCTTTAATGCCATCTTCAACTACAATTTATTGAATGGCCCAAAGTCTGATGATCTACTTTATGGTTATGGAATTTCAGCTATGATGAGATCAATATTAGGTAGAATCGAAATAATGTGGGCACAAGGTGACGAAAATGTTTACGAACCGGGGAAGAAAACAAATAAAATATATTTTTTATTAGGATTCCACCTTTAATTAAAAAGGAATTATGAATATGCAAAGATTAATAAATAATTTTCAAATAATTGTTTTTTTATTATTCTTAATTAGTGGATGTAGTTCTTCACTAAAAACTGAGAAAGAGCAAGTTATACCTATGTGGGCTGAAATTGATTCAGAAATCATTGCTGATTCTTTGGTCCAAACTTCTCTTCAAGCAGAATGGAATACAAAATTCAAGAAAAGAAAACCAATTGTTGTGGTCGGAAAAATATTTAATGAATCAAATGAAAATATAGATGTCTCGCAAATTGAAAAAGATATTGAAAGAAGTTTACTAAACAGTGGCGAAATTTCATTTGTAGCATCAAAAAAGAAGCGGGAAACAATTAGATACGATAGAAAAAATAGAGCTGATTTCAAAAATGAAAAAGATTTTAAAAAATATTTAAAATCACTAAGATCTGATTACTTCTTTGATGGCACATTCAACTTAACTGTAGATTCTACAAAAATTCCCCGTCAAAAAACTTACACTTTAAATTTAGAAATATT
>JBDLIN010000163.1:0-8636 GCA_039714835.1 Bacteroidota bacterium
GCTAGTTTTAGAGCTCAAGATATTGAAATCCCAATGTGGAAAGATAAAATGCCCAATTATCAGGAATGTGGTGAAAAAGATACCCTGAATACTGATTATCAGTACGAAGCTTACACAACCGTAGTAAATCCTGATATCTCAGTTTATTTTCCGATCGATTCAACCAAAAAGTCAGATATAGCAGTACTTGTTATCCCTGGTGGTGCCTATTGGGGAGTCGTTCACAAATGGGAAGGCAGTAATATTGCAAAAATGCTCAATGAGTATGGAATAACAGCTTGTGTCTTAAAATACCGCTTGCCTCATAGTAAGAGCAATATTACCAGGTACAAATCTCCCTTACTCGATGCAGAGCGGGCGATGAGGTTAATAAAATCGAATGCTAAAAAATGGGGCGTAAGTAAAGTCGGCGTTATGGGATTCTCGGCAGGAGGTCACCTAGCTTCAACTCTGGGAACTCATTTCGATAAAGAAAAAGAATACGAGATTGATAATTTTAGTTCCCGTCCTGATTTTATGATTTTGATGTATCCTGTCATTACCATGGATTCGACTTTTACACATATGGGTTCAAGAAACAATCTCCTGGGAGAAAATCCTTCGGAAGATTTGGTCAATTACTATTCAAACGAAAATCAAGTTTCTAAGAACACGCCGCCAACTTTATTAATTCATTCAAATGATGACGATGTAGTTCCAGTTAAAAATAGTTTAGTATTTTATAATGCTTTACAAAAAAAAGAAGTGAGGAGTGAAATGCACATATATGAGTATGGAGGGCATGGCTTTTCTCTTGCTGAAGGGAAAGGGTATTTGGAAACTTGGAAAGATATATGTGTTGGGTGGATATTGAGTAACTCACGTTACGCAGATCCGTCATTCTTAACAAAGTGAAGAATTTCAATGTTGTAAATTAGCACTAAACTGAGATATTTCTCTTCTGCAACATTCTCGATAGATAGGTATCAAAAGAATTAAGATTCCAATTTCCGGTGCAGTTGCTATTAGTGAACTGGAGTGGGAGCAGGACTTAAGATAATTAACAAATGAAAAATCAAAACAATTATACATAACCTTCGAGGTCAAAAGGTTACCACGCAAATAGCGACCTCGAAGGTTGCTCTAACCATAACAAACCATAATAAGGACAAATAAAAATGAAAAAATTAAGCCTAATATTTCTGCTTAACTTCATTGTATTTTCAGCATGTGCTCATGCCCAAGAAAGTGAAGCAACAGATGAAAATCTCAGCCCTATGAACAGAGTGGCTATGGATCTATATGTTGATTTTACAAACGATGTGGATGGCGAAACATTTAGAATTCTGCTAATTGGGAACAGTATAACGTTGCATGGGAAAGCGGAAGATATAGGATGGTTCATTGAGTGTGGCATGGCGGCTTCAAGTGTTGAGAAAGACTATGCCCATCGTCTTTTTAGAAAGCTCGAAGGTCTAATGCCTGATCGCAAGATTCACATGCGCCTGACAAATTCAGCTTCATTTGAGCGTGATGTTGTCAACTATGATATAAAAACAATAGATAGAGTAAAAATGGGTTTTAAGCCCGATGTCATAGTTTTTCAGTTGAGCGAAAACGTTCCTTCAGACACCGATTTAAAAATATTTGAAGAAAAATATGCAACATTTATTAACAAATACAAAAAAGGAAATAAAGCAGTTACCCTCTGCACAACTCCTTTTTTCCCATCTGCTGAACGTACCCCTGTAATCCGTCGAGTGGCTAAAGCAACAAACAGTTTTTTAGTAGATTTATCGAGTCTGGTATTATTAGATGAAGAAAACTACGCGAAAAATGAAAAAGATTATCCGCTGGACAAAAGTAAATGGAAAGTTGACGGAATAGGTATTCATCCAGGTGATTATGGAATGGAAAACATAGCTGATTTAATGTTTACTACAATTAATGCCGCTCTTAAGAGTCTGGAGAAACATACGCCGATTTATGTACGTGATTTCGGAATTTATCCAAATTCAGACAACAATCATGACGCCTTAGTTCGCTTATTCGATTCGGTAAAGAAAATGAAAAAGCCAGTTGAAGTCCTTTTCGAGCCCAATGCCGTTTATCGAATGGGTTTAAAGAACGGTGATGAGTCGAACGACCAGAAACACGCTTTGGTTGTAGATGGAATCGATAATTTAATAATTAATGGACAGGGCGCATCGTTTTTAATAACGAATCCTGAAATAGGTTCGATCAAAACGGAAAACTGCAATCATATCGAAGTTAAGAATTTTAATATTGATTATGTAATTTTACCATATACACAGGGCGTTGTCACTGCGGTAAATACCGATGAATATTGGTTTGAGTTGAAGCTGGACAAAGGCTATCCTGAACCAGACTTGCCACACTTTGAAAACTCAAAGATAAGGGATGCGAATTGGGGATTGACTATTAGGGAACTGAAAAACGGTCGTAGAGCTTACGGTCCCACAGCAGTATTTTCTGATAAATGGAAACAAACTGGTAAAGGCGTTTGGCGTTTTTATCCCAAAACAAACTGGGCTGGCTACAATGATCCTCTAGTTTCATCCGGTTTGAAAGTGGGCGAAAAATATGTTCACATGGCGCGCAACTGGAATACCGGCGTTGCAGCTGTAAATTGTGAAAATATTTTGTGGGAGAATATCGTAGTATATGCAGCGCCGGGTTTAACCTTTTTTCCCCACCAGACTAGTTACCACACAATTCGCAATTGTCATACAAAGATAAAAAAAGGGCGTATTTTTTCTACTAATGCAGATGGCATCCATATGCGCGGTTCACGCGGTCATGTGTTAATCGAAGGATGCTCTTTTAAGGGCATGGCGGATGACGGAATTAATCTTCATAGCTCCGCTCTTTCAATTCAGGGGCAACCAACCCCAAATCAAGTATTAGTTAAAAAACATACATTTTCGGTGCGGGTCGGTGATGAACTTGTACTCGTGAGGTCATCACAAGGTAAAATTTTAGCCGAAGTTATTGTCAAATCAGCAGAGGACAAAGGTGACAATTGGTTGATCACTCTTGATAAAGATCTACCTACTGTCATTGCAGGGAAAGGATTTGAATCATCAGACAACTTGTACAACATGTCAGAAATTGCAACTCCATTTATCATCCGGAATTGTCAGTTTAAAGACTATCGCGGACGCGGAATATTGGTCAGTACGCAGGGGGGGGTCATAGAAAACAATGTATTTAATCTAAACGAAGGCTGGGGAGTGGTGTTCGTTTACGAGTCGAGTGTTTATGCTGAAGGCCCGTTTGCTGAAGATGTCATTGTTAGAAACAATGAGTTCTGCGCATTTGAACTGGGAAGTAATCCTGCGATATTGTCACACATATCCACACAGGATGGATCCAAAGCAGAAAGTCGCCTGTTCCGCAATATTAAAATCGAGAACAATAAATTTTACGATTATGCCTGTCCGGTTGTTCAACTGCAAAGTGCAAATGGAGTGACGATTAATAGCAATGTTTCGGTGTGTTCCGATGAAATACCTAGAATGAAAGATGAGTATTCATCAATCATTTTACATAACTGTGAAAATGTTAGTGTGGATAATTTTAGAATAAAAGATTTCGACAAGCGATTAAAAGCAGTTGTTGAAATTAGTGAGGATTGTGAAAAAGGGGAGAGCATTACCGTTAAAAACTTGAATTTAGATGTGGTTGAGGATGTCAAAGCAATTTTTGATAAAAGGAGGAATAATGATTAAAATAAAATACATGTTCTTTACCATAGTAGTGATTTCAATCTTTTCAACATTATCAATAGCTCAAATCATCAATATCGGTGAAGCGGAACTCATTTACACTGATGATGAAATACCAATCCGTTATGACGGCTCCATGTCAACAGTAAAGATAGATGGAGAAATGCATTTTTTCCACTCTTTTGGCTGCCGATTTAAACCAGGTGAAAGCCGTCGTAGCCGTCATTCGTGGCACAAAGGAACTCCGCTCGATCCGTTAAAAACACATGTTTCGAGTAAAACAGAAGAAGAAATGTGGGATTACAATGGGTGGTATAAAAATGCTGGAGCAGAAGGGACATGGATTCTTGGAATATATGAAGCTGAAAACGGAGAATTATTGGGTATTACACATTCGGAAGTAACTGCGGCTGCTGAGAAACAGGGCGATTATGAAATGACCTATGTAATTGGTTTAGGATACTCGATCGATAAAGGACAAACCTGGAAATACTGCGGCGAAATTGCTAAAGCGTCAAATCCTAATACTAATGTTGGCGGCGGAGCTTATATAATTAAAGACAATTATATGTATGTTTATTTTAATGATTCGGATACAGATGAACCAGAACCGCGTCGTCCGGTCGTTATTCGTGCTAAACTTAAAGATGTGCTGAAAGATGGGGCAAATGGAAAAGTAGGGAAATGGTTTAAATACAAAGACGGGAAATGGAATACTCCAGGATTATCTGACATACCAGGTGATGCAATATTTGCATTGGAAAATGGCAGAGAAGATTTACATGCAGATGCAGCTTACTGCACTGCATTAGGAAAATACTTGTTAACTGTTCAAACACACGAATTTAAGGAGTTACTGCTTTATTCTTCCGAAGATGGTTTGAGTTGGAAAAAAGAAGGAGTTGTTGATGTAGCGGGAGAAATGGAAATGCAACCTTATTCAACGTTTGTTGATTTTGATGGACCTTCGAATGACTGCCATACAGTTGACGATAATTTTTATATTTACTTTCCACGAAAAAAGATGAAAAATCATGATCATGATTACATGTATCGAAGTCATATAACTATAAAATAAACTAAAAAGAACTATTGTCGAAATAATTATTTAACCAGATTTTGACAAATAAATAGCAAGAAAATTTTCTTTGTTTGTAGCAAAGTAATTAAAAATATAAGGCAGCAACATGAAAGTAAACATAGGATTATTCGGCGTAGGATTAGATACTTACTGGCCGCAATTTAAGGGCTTAAAGGACAGACTAATAGGATATCTAAGCACAGTAACTGGATATGTAAAACAAGAAGGTGTAAACGTAATTGATTTAGGTTTGGTTGATTCAGTTAAAAAAGCTTGGGATGTAAATAAGCAATTCAAAAAAGGAGAAGTTGACGCTGTTTTTATTTATATCACTACTTATGCTTTAAGTTCAACAGTACTACCAGTTATAAACGACTTGGGAGTACCAGTAATTGTTTTAAATATCCAGCCAAACAGTAAACCAGATTATGCATTAATTAATTCGCTGCCTGACCGCGGTGATAGAACTGGTGAGTGGCTTGCGGGTTGTCAAGCTTGTTCTGTACCAGAAATTGCAAATGTATTTAACCGCTCTGATATCAAGTATCAGATCATCACTGGATATCTTGGAGAGGAAACTGTGAAAGAAGAAATTAAAGATTGGATTAAAGCATTAAGAGTTCAGAAAGAACTAAAGACAACAACAATTGGATTGCTTGGACATTATTATAACGGAATGCTGGATGTATATTCTGATGTAACCGATTTATCACAAACTTTTGGCATCAACTTTAAAATGCTGGAAATGTGTGAACTTGATGCATTAAGGAAGTCTGTGACGGAAGAAGAACTTGATGCAAAGATCAAGCAGTTTCATGAAGAGTTTGATGTGGTTGATGAATGTGAAGTAGATGAAATTAAAAGAGCTGCTCATACATCAGTTGCTCTTGATAAGTTTGTTAAAAATAATGAGCTTGGAGCAATGGCATACTATTATGAAGGACAAAACGGTAATGAATACGAAAACATCGTTACTTCTATTATTGCTGGGAATTCATTGCTTACCGCACATGGTATTCCGGTAGCAGGAGAATATGAAATAAAGAATATTACTGCAATGAAAATAATGGATTTACTTGGAATAGGTGGTTCATTTTCTGAACCATATGCTATGGATTTTGATGCTGATGAAGTACTTTGGGGACATGATGGACCTGCACACTTTGTTATTGCTGAAGAAAAAGTAAAACTTGTTCCCCTTCCTGTTTATCATGGCAAACCTGGGAAAGGACTTTCAATTCAGATGACAGTAAAAAAAGGGGATGCAACACTGTTATCAGTTGTTCAAGACAAGAATGAGGGAGTTATTCTTCAATATGCTCACGGTAAGTCTGTTGAAGGTGAGGTTTTTGATATTGGCAACACAAATAGCCGGTATAAATTTTCTAAACCAGCAAGAGATTTTATAACTGATTGGAGTTATGGCGGTCCTTCACATCATTGTGCAATAGGCTTATCACATATTGGTGGAATACTAGAAAAACTTGCATTTATTTTAAATATAAAAACAAATAAAGTATGTTAAAATAATATTTTTCTAAATAAACCAAGAATTGACTATGACTGAATCAAAACAAACAACGAGTATGTTGAAATTAAAGGATTATGACATGAAATTTATTTTTAGTAATAACTTGCGATATATTTTCTACATTAATGTATTTATCTTATCACTTTTTCAGCACACGGTATTTGCTCAGCAAGCGAGTATAGTTGACACACCACCAATAATAGTTGAATTTATTGGGAATCAACCGATGACCCGTGTTGGACGTCCTTTTGTTATTATTACATCAATTCGTAATCCGGCATCTGTCGATGCAAATGTAATGGTTTCATTAAAATTACCCGAGGGCATACGCAGTGATGAAAATACAGTCTGTCAAATAAAACTTGCAGCTTCTGAAAGTACTACTTTACGTTGGACACTTATTGCTGATAATCCAATATATGAAGAATTGGTACTTGAAATTACTAATAAAAATATGCTGCTAACTGTAGGAAGGTTGCCGATTCGTTTTTTACCAGCCATGGAAAAAAAAGAAAATTTATATATACCAAAGCCTATTTCTACAAAAAAGGATAGTGGAATTTTAATTGGGGCTCATCACTGTCCTCTTTGGGAACATGACTCCTATGCAATATGGTCGCAACTTAAGAAGCATCCTGAACGTATACCAGCACTTGGCTTTTATGCACAGGAAAATCCAGAAATAGCTGACTGGGAAACCAAATGGGCAGTAGAGCATGGAATAGACTTTTTTATTTATGTCTGGTACAGAATTAATCAAGGAGGACCAGTGGAGCAGAAGTTTGGAAGTCATTTGCATAAAGCCCTTTTTAATTCGCAATTTCAGGATATGATGAAATTTACCATTATGTGGGAAAACCAACAAAAAGGAAAATCAGGCGTATCAAACGAAGATGACCTCTTACAAAATTTAATGCCGTTCTGGATGGAAAATTATTTCAAAAGATCGAATTATTTGATTATTGATAACAAACCTGTGTTATTCATTTATCGTCCTGAATTTCTCATTGAGGATTTGGGCAGTATTGAAAAGGTACGTGCTGCTTTCGAGAAAATGAGACAGGTCTGCCGAGATGAAGGATTTGATGGCTTGTGGCTGCTGGGTGAATATCGTTATGCAGATAAAAAACATCTTGAGTTAATGGAAAATATGGGACTAGATTATAGTTTTGCATATTGCTGGCATGTTGAAAATAGTCCATCTCCACAGGAAGCAATTGATACACAAATGCAAAAAATCAAAACAATCCAGGAAATTGGAGTTTTACCACAAATCACGACACTTTCGCAGGGTTGGAGTGGGTGGAGAGACGAAGGTTCTATTTGGACTATTCCTCCTAAAGAATTTGAAACTTTATTGTTGAGAGGAAAAGCATTTGTTGAAAATCTACCGAAAGAACAGCTATCGGGCAGAATGCTGTTGTTAGATAACTGGAATGAATGGGGAGAAGGCCATTATCTTGCACCATACACCGAATATGGTTTCGAATATCTTGATGCAATTCGAAAGGTTTTTACCAATGCACCAGCAACGCACAAGGATTTGATTCCTGATGATTTAGGTATGGGACCTTATGAAAATGCTTACAGGGAATGGCTTGAGAAAAATAGAAACAAATAAAAAAAATATTTTTTGATATAAAAGTTTTAATAATCTTTTATAGATAAGTTATTATTCTTACATGAATTCTTGATTGCATTAATAAATGGGATAAATCGTAATTATTGAGTGGAAATGTATTAGACCAATTATTGGTAAAGGGAAAATATTCCTATCATATAATGTTAGTATGTAGTACAAATTTATGCCTATAACACAATAGAATTTTACGTGATTATTGTGGTTGCAGTATGGATATCTGGAAACACACGAAAATATAACAGGCGTTTTAATTTATGACAAAGATACTACATTGATAAGCCTTCATAAGGAAACCGGGGAGCAAATATTTGGCGTTCCAAGTCAATTGGGATTGTCAATGCAAAAAGTAAAGTCGGTTATTCCTGAAATTATTAAAGAAGCATTACAGCTCAACGATGAAAATCAGTAGTATAAAATACATTGTCACATTCATTTAAAGGGTATAAATTAATTATGACTGAATCAAAACAACAAAAGAGTACAAGTACAAAATTCTATGACATTTTTGCATATGCCACTGGTGATGGTGTTACTTCGCTGGTATTTAATGCGATCTTTGCATTTGCTATGCTTTACTACACTGAAGCGCTTGGATTAAACTATGCATTAGCCGGCATTGCTATGGCAGTTGCCACTTTCTGGGATGCAGTTACA
>JBDLIN010000164.1:0-8627 GCA_039714835.1 Bacteroidota bacterium
GTACCAACCGGACTAATTGGATATTCAGAAATACCAGTAATGATTTTGGAATTTTTGAAATCGATTTTCGCATTTATTCCAGTTTCAATAGTTAGTTTATCTTCCGTGAATTTCTTCTTAAGATCATTTACCAATTCTGGAACTTCAAGAACAAGAAATCCATTGTTAAGTGCATTTCTCATATATGTTTGACTTGCTGAACCTGTAATTACAAGTTGAATGCCACGATATTTCAAAGCTGTCGCAGCTTGCTCTCGTGAGCTGCCTGTTCCAAAATTGAATCCACCAACAAGTATATCACCATCTTTAACTATTTTACCAAATTCCGGATCATAGTTCTCCATTACAACTTTTGCTTGATCTTCTGGAGTGAAGCCATCTTCGTATGTGTATTTACCGGGATAAATTCCGTCGGTGTTCATATTATCCTGAGGACAGAATAGCAGATCACCTTCAATCACTTCTGGGAATCCATCAATGATTTTAACTTCAGCTATTTCTCGCTTTGGTTTTTGGAGAACTTTAATGTCTGCAGAAATACCAGAGGTAGAATAGTCAATTTCAAATGTTATCTTCCCAGCAATAGCTGAAGAAGCAACTACAGCCGGAGATGCAAGATAAGCTAAAGAGCTTGGGGAACCCATGCGTCCTTTAAAGTTTCTATTAGTTGCAGATATTCCAACTTCACCATCTTCGAGGAGTCCAGCACCAAGACCGATACAAGGTCCACATCCAGGTGGAAGGGGAGTAGCTCCAGCTTCTAAAAGTGTTTGCCAATCCCCATTATTCTCACTTGCAGCTTGAACTTCGTTTGATGCAGCAGCAACATAAAACTCAACTCCTTCAGCAATCTTTTTGCCTTTTAGAATTCTTGCTGCTTCTGCAATATCCTCTTCACGACTATTAGTACAAGAAACAAGATATGCTTTATCAATTTTAATATCTTGTTTGCTTAACTCTGAAGCAGTGTTCATAACTTTAACAGAGTTTGGGCCAGCGACATTAGGCTCAATTGAACTGATATCAATTGTAATTTTCTTTGCATAATAAGCATCTTCATCTGGTTGAAGATTTGGCATATCATCTTTTAAGGCTTGCAGTCTGGCGTCATTCATTCTAGGATGATTACCATTACCATCAGAATCAGATGGAACACCTTGAAGACCACGTTCCTTTACTTTTTCAATTCGCTTACTGATCCATTCGGTTGTAACATGGTCAATTGGGAAAACACCACCAAGCGCACCCCATTCTGTAGTCATATTTGCAATTGTCAAACGCTTATCTAAAGACAATTCACTAACGCCATCTCCCGCAAATTCTATAATGTGATTAAGAACTTCATCTTGGTTGAAATATCCAGCAAGAGCAATTATCACATCCTTACCAGTAACCCCATGTTGCAGTTTACCAGATAGAGTTACTTTTACAACAGGAGGGATTTGCCACCAGGTTCTTCCAGTAGCCCAGATCGATGCAGCATCTGTACGTACAATAGGCGTACCGAGAGCACCTATTCCACCATACGTATTTGAATGACTGTCAGAAGCAACAACCATTGTTCCTGGCCATGCATAACCTTCTTCAATCATTATCTGGTGCCCAATACCTCTACCAGCCGGATAAAAATCAGCACCTACAGAATCTGAAAATGCTTCAATATTTTTATATTTCTCAAGATTCTTTTCACTTTTATCCTGAATATTATGATCGAGTGTGTGCACAACTTGTCTTGGAAAAGCAAGTTTAGATGCACCAATTGATTTGAACTTTGGAATTACAGCACCAGTGTTATCATGTGTCATAACATGTGCCGGTTTTATAGAAATAAAATCTCCACTATTAACAAGTGTCCCTTCTTCTAATTCAACAGCAAAGCGCTGGGCAATTTTTTCAACTATGTTTTGTGACATATTACCTCCGGTAATGTGAAATGTCAAACGTCAAATGTGAAAAAGAGATGACGTGAAATAAATGACACTTAAAATATATTAAATATGTTCTTAGCTTTTAATCAAATTTGAAAGCAATGCAAAAGTATGATTTAATAATTTGTTAATTTCACTAATCTTTTCATTCCCTATATAAGTTAAATCTATGGAAATCTCAAATTGAGTATCCAACTCAACTAAAGAGGCTCTTGCAATTTCATAAAAACGCTTTCTTTCAATTATACTCTTACGTGCAGCACCTTCAGAAATATTTGAAGTTATTGAAACAGCTGCGCGTCTCATTTGACTGACTAATCCAAATAATTCTTCTTTTGGATATAACTTTGTAATAATGTAAACTTCCTTAACAAGATTCAAGGATACTTTCCAGACCTCAAGTTTCTTGTGATTTAATTGTAACATGATTGCCCTCAAATATTAAAAGAAAAAATAAAATTAATGAGAAATCATCAAAATTGTTCTATAATACTTTCACGTTTGCCTTTTCACATTTCACTTTATTGTTTTTGCTTCTTGAAATGGTTCGAAGCTTACGAAATCAGCATGATGAATAATTTGCGATTCAACACTTCTTTTCCCTACATCACCTTCCTTAGAATGTGTCCCAATCATATGAAGAACTTCAGGAGGTAAATCGTATTGCTGAGCAATTCCAACTCCACTAAATGGATGACGAACATATTTCCCAAAATCGCTTGTGCCAAGTTTTCCATCAACTATTTCGTATTCAAGTAATTTACCAACATCAATTAGAATAGCTCCGGCAATTAAATAATCCATATTTATTTTTATTTCGTCTCCAAAGTTTTCTTGCATTCGTTTTGCCATATCAACACTAAGTTGCACACAAGTTCTTTTATGATTCATAAAAGTGATATTGCAATTCTGGATCAACAATGAGAATGGAATATTTTCGAGATCTTCCGGTTCAAGCACACTATTTTCAATAGCATAAATCCAAGATAGAGTAACTTTCTCTTTTAATTCTTCATCTTGTATCCAGTCAATTTCTGGCCATATGTTTAGTATTTTTTTTTTCATAATACCTCTAAAGAAAAAGGTAAGCGGGAAGAGGTGAGAAAAGCACCTCTCTTGCTTACCTATAATTATTAATTAGTTTTGTTAGCATTGCAAAGGTAGAATTTGAAAGTTTGCTTAAATTATCAATTGATTTTAATTCTAAGTAATTTAATTGAAGAGAAATTTCAATTTGCGTATCAAGTTCCACAAGTGAAGAACGAGCAATATCTAAAAACCTGCCTTTTTCTTTTGAAGAACTTCTTGCTAAACCTTCTGATATATTTGAAGGAATTGAGATGGCAGCTCTTCTGACTTGGGATGTTAACCCATATATCTCACTTTTAGGAAAGCTTTGAGTTAATAAATATATCTCTTTTACTAACTCAATGCTAAACTTCCAAACTTCCATTTTCTTATGACTTAGAATAATCATTTTGACCTCTATTTTTTATTAAAAGACACATTTTACCTTTTCTGATCTCTCACCTTTTATCTTCTAACCTTTCACAGCTTTGCTATCACTGCGTCCGTCATTTCTTGAGTAGTGCAAGCACCTTTATCAATTGCATCAGCACCACCTCGAACTTTCATCATATCGTAAGTCTTAACTTTTCCTTCTGCAATAACTTCAGCAATAGCTTTTCTAATTTTATCGGCTTTTTCACCTTCATCAATATGATCAAGCATCATGCATGCAGATAGAAACATCGCAATTGGATTAACAATACTTGGATTAAGGTTTTCATATTTAGGTGCTGATCCATGAGTTGGTTCAAAAACTGCAACATCATCACCAACATTTGCAGAACAAGCAAATCCTAATCCGCCAACTAAACCAGCAAACCCATCACTGATAATATCACCAAACATATTTTCTGCAACGAGAACTCCATAGTCTTCTGGATTTTTTGTCAACCACATCATTTGAGCATCAATGTTGGTATCCCACAATTGAATTTCCGGATATTCTTTGGAGATATTTTGTGCTTCTTTTAACATCATTCCGGATGTTTCTCTAAGTACATTTGGTTTTTCGCAAACAGTTACATTAGAATAGTCATGTTTTTTTGCATATTCAAAGGCAGCTCGTATAATACGTTGTGTAGCTTGACGGGATAAAATCCTTGTTGAGATTGCCATATCCTCATTTTTTACATGAGCGAATTTTTTCATTTTTGGATGAGTCTCAAGAGCACTGCGCACTTCTGCTGGAGGATTTGTCCATTCTATGCCGCCATACATACCTTCAGTATTCTGTCGGAAAATTACTGAATCAACAGCTGGTTCTTCATATCCACCTTTACCATCTTTACGGATAAAATTAAGTGGATTACCTTGAAATGCTTTACATGGTCGAGTACAGATATCGAGATTAAAATGTTGACGCAAACTTACGATAGGGGAGAAGTAAACATATCCTTTGTCGTGAAGTTCTGGTGCTAACTCTGCAGCAGCAGCATCTTTTGGTTTTGAAGTAATAGCTCCAAATAATCCAATCTTATGCTCCTCTAAAAGGTCAATTGTTCTTTGAGGGAGAGCATTTCCTTCAGTCTGCCAAAACTCCCAGCCAATATCTCCATGAACATAATTAGCTTGAAAACCAGCAGCTTCTAATAATCTTATTGCTTCAGGAGTTACTACTTTCCCAATTCCATCACCGGGCATTGATACAATAGTTCTCATGTTATCCATCCTTTAATAATGATTAATTTATTTGTTAAAATATTGATTTATCTTTTTTATGTTACAGTAACTATAACAATTAAATATAAGAATTTTCTTTTTCAAAAAGCAAAGAAATTTAATAAATATTTTAAGAAATGTAAGAGAAAACCGCTCTTAGTAAATAGTTATTCTTAGAACGAAATATCAGCTTGAAAGCTCATTCTGTTATCCAGATTACTTGGTATTAAGTTATAGCCTGAACCTAAATATCTTTCATTTGGTTTAAACAATTCAGAGTATTTTAGAGAGAGATGAATATAATTCATTAGCTTATATCTAATGAGAAAATACCATTTTATACCGGTTCCAAATAATGCTGGATTGTTCATAACTCCTGTTAAATCATTTTCAAATTGATAAATCCTTGAAGAGTATGAATCAGTTTGGAAAAATATTATTCTACCGTATAGTGTTAGATTGATAGGAAGTTTAACTTGAATATCTTGAAAAAGTAAAAATCCTGTTTCATTCATTGAAGTTTGTTCTTGTGATAAATAGAGTAATTCAAGTCTGCTTTTTAGTCTTAGTGAACGATTCACTTGAAGAGTAAATTCACCTCTAATTTTTTGAATGTTCTGCTTAATAATTTCAGAGTTGTCATCAACAATTTCTAAAGTCTCTTTATTTTCATTAAAATATCTTAAATAGAATGAGAAGTCTTTGGTGATTTTATTAAAATAACTTAATGATAATTCATCCCCATTGCTAGGTAAAGGCATTTGATTAGAAGGGTGAGGATATTTAAACTGATCGAAATAGAAATTTATTTCTCCAAATTCAGATTTCCATTTGAATCCGGTATATATGCCAAATTCATTATTTGTTGTTGATTTCTCACCAAAACCATTAGCGTAAAAACTAAAATAATCTTTGGGATAATTTCGAATAATTGCTGTAACAATAAAGTTCTTTGCTAAAGCTAATTGGACTGTATTTATACTCGCAAATGAATTTTGAAAGTATGACAGCTCACCTACAAAAAATATTTTATTGAAAGCCGCATCATAAGTGATGGAGGCAAACTTAAAATGATCATTATTTATTGTAGGAAATCTTAATGGATTAAAGAAATGACTAAATGATTTCTCATAATATAAAAATCCAATATTGGCTTTATCTAAAATTGAATAGGAAAATATAGCACCAATAGTTTTATCATTAATCTTATCTATTTTGTTAAGGTCATTATCGGTTCTGTGAAACCCGTCAATTTTAATAGAGCTAAAACTCTTTTCATCATCGGAAAGGGTTGCATCTAAATTCATATTTGAATAGAAAGCAGTGAGTGAAAAGTTCATTATCGATGAATAAAAAGCTCCGCCTCTCAGAAAGTTTGCTTCACCAGAGCTTGTGTAAGGTGATATATTTCTTTTTCGTTTAATTACAGAGTTTGTAGCATCGCTGCTTTTGGAAAATGAATAGGGAGACCACATTGAAAGTCCTTGACCAAATTCAACAGTAAAATCTCCTAATATTATATTGGTGGAGGGAATTATTTGATTAATTGAAACGTGTGCAGAATAAAAATCTAAGTATGATGATTCACCAGCATCTTTTTCCATCAAACCACCCATACTAATATTTGGATTTACTTGTAACTTGATTCTATTATATGCTTTTATTGATGAGCCGGAATAAATAGAATCAGTAAAACCTTTCCGCTCTTGAATATCCTGAGTTATTCTTGATCTAAACTTTAATGAATATAATCCAAAAAATGGGGGAGATTCTAATTCATCAATATTTCTTACTGTAATAAAATATTGTAATGTTTTTGAAATGTTAGAAGATAATCCCTCAATCATTTTTATTTCGCTTGTACTAAATAGTTTCCCATTCTTCTTCCTATAGTCAAAAATTATATTTGCTGATTCAATATCCATAAACGGAATTTTCAATAGTTCAGATTTTGTTGCTTCATTAATGTTGATTGGATTTTCGAGTAGCTGCTCAATTAAATCGTAAAGTTGTGAATCTTCTTTCTCAATTGTTGCTTCATCAAGGATATGATTTAAAACTTCATCTACGGTTACTTTTGGATCTTGTTGTGAAAATAATGATGAAGTGAGAATGAAAAACAATACAAATAATATTTTACCCCCTCTGTACAATACTACTCAATTCCCAAATAATTTCGGATTCGTCTGTTTCGAGGGAGATCATCACCAAATTGAATTATCACTCCAATTTGATGAGTAAATCCTAGATCTTGGTGGTTGAATACTGCATAATCAATTTCAAATAGGGAATAATTTATTCCAACTCCGGCAGAAAATGAAGAAGGTTCATTCATTGCTCCAAGTCGAAGGTTAATATATCGGATTATTTCATATTCAATCCCGAATCTAATAGATGCATCTCTATCTATCTCTTTTTGT
Source organism: Bacteroidota bacterium (assembly GCA_039714835.1). Lineage (GTDB taxonomy): Bacteria > Bacteroidota > Ignavibacteria > Ignavibacteriales > Melioribacteraceae > SZUA-22. Next base: position 7,076 of record JBDLIN010000164.1, read on the forward strand.
ATAGCTGCATTCAGAGTAACAGTTCTTAATAAGTCGTAGCTAAATCCCAAATCCATTACCACTGGAATATGATCTTTTTCTATTCCGTAAGAAGAACGTGTAACATTGTCGATAAAGAATCCGATACGAAAATTGTTAACTATATACGCAAGTGCACTAATTGATAAAGCAAGACTATTATCATTCCCATATCTTTCTATCATCAGTGAATTATATTTTCCGGTAAGAGCAAGAAAAAATCTATTGGAAAAATTGTAAGCATAAGAAACTATTATGCTGCTCTCTCTGTATAATTCAAAACCATAAGTTGATAAACCAAAAGAGAAATGACCAAAAGATGTTGGTTCATGATAAACTGCGGAACCATTTGCTAATTTGCTTAAACCAAATGGAGAAGGAGAATAATAAATGCCGATTTCTCTCCAATTTTGTTGAGCAATTGCCGATGGATTGTTAAATAAGGCAAATACATCATTAGCTTGCGCAACTGTTGAATGTGAAAGCGCAATTTGTTTTGCACCTGGATTTATTTGTGCAGAACTATTAAATTGAATAACAAGTAGGATAATTATTGATATTTTAAGTAAATTCATACTATAAAAGCCCTCTATAGGCGAAAATATTTAATTATTATTGATAAGTCAATTTTTTTTAACAAATTGAGAAAGGTTATGAAAAAACTACTTCTGGTTTTACTATTAGTTTTTACTTACACACAATCTTTTAGTCAAGAATTACAAGCAACCGTTCAGGTTAATTTTGAACAGCTGGAATCAGTTTATAAGGAGAATTTAGTTCCATTCAAATCTCAGATTGAAGAATATTTGAATTCAACAAAATTTACTGGAGACACTTGGGAATGGGATAGAATTCAATGCAATTTTAATATCTTTTTTACATCAGCATCATCTGAGACTAAGTATACTGCTCAAATTGTTATAAACAGTTCCCGTCCTGTTGAAGGATCAGATAAACGAAGTTTGATGTTAAGTGTAATGGATAATAAATGGTCATTCATTTATGAAAAGAATCAAAGTATCTATTTTAATCCATCCTTTTTTGATCCATTAACAAGTTTTCTAGATTTTTATGCATTTTTAATTATTGCATTAGATTCAGATTCATATGAGCCATTCGCAGGAACTCAGTATTTCCAAGAGGCTTTAAGAATTGCAGTTCAGGGAGGTTCAACCGGATATGCAGATTCATGGGCATTAAGATCAGAGAGCTATAATAAACGATCTTTAGTAGAAGATGCAACAAGCGCGGGTTTTCAAAAGTTCAGACAAGATTATTTTGATTATCATTATAATGGTCTGGACCTTTTCAGTAAAGATCAAAATGCGACATATAATAGTATCGTCAAATTAGTTAATAACGTTGCTCAATTGAAGAAAACTCTTAATCGAAGAAGTTCATATTTATCAGTTTTCTTTGATGCAAAATCTGGTGAGATCATTAGTTATCTGGAAGACTATGAAGATCGATCAATATTCAGTGTTTTACAGCGCGTAGATCCCGCTCATACTTCTAAATATATTGAAGCGCAAAA
>JBDLIN010000165.1:0-8525 GCA_039714835.1 Bacteroidota bacterium
GAATAAAGATCCGGCTCGACTGCAGCTTGTAAGGTCTTTTCACTAATTCCATAAGTTGATATAAGATTTAACTCATTTTCATTAACCAAATAGAAAGCACCGAAAGTTGTTTCCGTTACTCTGATTATCTTTTCCAAAATCTGATTAGAAAGTTCATCTATTGAAGGATTTTCATTAATAATCGTAATAATTTCAAGATACCTTTGTTCAATCTTCTCTTTGCTCTCTATTCTTTCCAGCATATCATTAAATGCTGTTCCTAGTTGTCCAAGTTCATCTTTGGTTACAATGGGAACTCTTTCACTTAGATTTCCTTCAGCAATTAATTTTGTTGTTTTACTTAGCAGGGAAATCTGATGTCTCAATTTTGTCGTAAATAAAAGGATAAATATCAATGATAAAAATACTCCTGCTAAAGCAAAAGTAAGAATTATCATTTGTATTGTATCACGGAATTCTGATAGCTCAGACGGAGTATTGAATATTATAAAAAATGACGGATCATCAGCAGCGCTAAAGGTTTTTGGCTTATGAGTAACAGCAAAAAAATCAACTGATTTTAATTCTTCATAATAAACATTTGTTCTATTTTGCGATTTATACTCATTAATTGTATTTAATAAATTTCCTAAGTATTTTTCATTTGATTCAGAATTGGTGATCTCATTAGGAAGATTATTTGTTATAAATGCAATTTCTGCTCTTATTTTCAAAGATATCTTTTCCAGATAATCTGCTGAAATTAATTTTCCATAGAATATTTTTTGTGAATTATTATCTTTTGTGTAAAGTAGAATAATATTTGGATAGACATCAATAAAATCTTTTATCGAATTTAGTAATGCAGGAGATTGAATTTTCTTACTGTGAACAAAATTATTTTGATCAATTAGATTGTTCTTGTCAAGTGTAAAAACAAAGTCAAGTAGTGTTGTATCAATTGCAAGTGAATCAAAATCACTTAATGATTTCTTTATCTTGTCAAAGTCATCTTCAATTATTCTTATTCCATTCTGAAATTCAAAAGCAAAATCATTAGATGAGTTTAGAAGGTTTTTAGAATATTGCTTTTTCAGTAATGCAGTTGTGGTGGAATAGTAAATAAAAGTTGAAGAGAGTGATATTATTACTATTACTGTGAATGTTATGAGTAATAGTCTTAAATTAATTTTCATGCTTTTAGTTTTAGATTAAAGTCATATAGAACCAGCAGCAATTAAATACTTATTTACTGGTTTCATATTCTTCTTTTTGTAAAACCCTTCTAACAGTTATTAATAATTCATCAAAATCATAAGGTTTTCGAAGGAAATCGTCTACTCCTAATTTTGCGGATTCAATTGCACTATCGGCATCAACATTTGCTGTTAGTACAATTACTTTTGGATTATAGTTGTTGGTATTTATTCGATTTAAGACAAAGAAACCATTCTTATTTGGCATTTTTAAGTCTAACAAAACTAAATCAACATCGGACGTTTCTAGATAATTGATAGCTTCATCGGCAGAAGTAACAAAGTGCGTATAGTATCCTATTTCTCTTAAATCTTCAGAGAGTGTGGCACATAACTTTATGTCATCATCAACGATAAGTATCGAATCCACTTTTATTCATCCTCTTCTTCAGCATTCATTTTAGCATGATTTAATTCTGCCTCTTTAATACCCTCTTTCTTTTGCTTATTAATATTATCTATATATTCTCTGTTCTTAATTATTTCATTTTTTATAAGATCTAATTTCTTAGCTGCAATTCTTTCTTTTAATGGTGCAACTACTTCAATACTTATTAAGATTATAGTTTCTCTTCTAATTATTTGAGTTTTATCTGAACCAGTTAAGTATCTGATTCCAAAAACCCACCAGGGTAGATCTTTTAAGAATGGGATACCTGTTCTAGTGTTTACTTCACTATTTTGAAACAAACCTCCAATTATTGTTTCTTCACCATCAAGCATTAGAACTTCAGTATTAGCAACTGTTTTTCTTATTGTAGTTGATATTTCACCTGGTTCTGCGGAACTTCTTTCAGCTTCGAGTTGAAGCAAAACATAATCCACACCATCTTCTTTATACATATATGGAGTTACTTCTACAATAGTACCAGTAGAGTAGAACCTATCAATTAAATTACCAGAAAAATCTCTTTCTTTAATTGAAATATCTTCACCAATCTGTATTCTACCTTCTGCTTTATCTCTAACAGTGATGGAAGGACGTGCAACTAGTTCACCCAATCCATTAGATTCAAAAAACTTAAATGCTCCAACTAAATTTCCGGTCCATCCACTACCCATATCAAAGTCTGACTCACTATCCATTATAAATTCTAAAGGATCAACTTGATTTTGCTGTTGTGATGATTGGCCAGACTCGCCTTCATCCTCTTCATTCATTGAGGTAAATGATGTCAAATTAGCACCAAATGCCAAACCAGTCTTTTCCAGCAACATTTCCCAATTAATCCCTCTTTCTCGCATATCAGTAATATTTGCTTCAAAGAAAAGAGCAGAAATTTTTATTTCTCTGGAATCAACATCAGCATATATATCGGCACCTAGTGCTTTAGCTGACTGTGTCTCCGGTCTAACAATAATGTTTTCTGCAGTTTCCTCATAAACCATATCATGGTACTGGCATATAATACCAAGTGCTCTTTTAAAAGGCATTTTTTCAATAGCTATGTCAATAGGATCTGCCATTTCAGTGGTTAAAACAATTTCCTTACCTGTGGTCTTTAGACTCACTTTGCTAAGGACTTCAATCGCTTGATCAAATGCAATATGTTCTCCCAATGTAACTATTTCATTCGGATTAACATATTGTTGCATTTGTTTTTCAACTTCTTTTTGACCTGCAATTGGAATTGCAATTAAAAACGATAATAATAAGGCTAGTGTTGTTTTCATTTTATTCACTCAATTATTCTTTTTATCACTTTCTTGTTTATCTAATGTTAATGTTAATTTCTCAATTATTCCGCCTTTGTTAAGTACAAAGTGAACCTCATTTTTGTCATAATCTATTTCCGTGAGATAGCCGAGATACACTTGGTCACCTTCCCATAGAAGATATGTCACTCCAGATGCGTCAGCTATGAAAGCACCTTCTGGAATCAGAGCTAGTAGTTGTGCTGCCTGAACATCCAATAAATTATCAAGATTAGGTGGAATTTCATTTCTAATCAGAGGATAAAATATATCATAAACTGGGTTTGGGATAAGTCTATTTTCTTTTGTAACCGCGGATGCATATTCATCGCTATTTGAAAAATATACTGCAACATTAAATGTGTAATTAACATAATAATGAGGTACCTCTTCATCATCAACACTTACAAAATTAGTTAAGTTGCAAGTAAGTATTTTCTTTAGCGATTTGCTCTGTTCAATTGCATATATTAATTTATAAACGTCATTATAATATGCGGTTCCAGAGACTTTATAAGTATAGTAATTATAATGCTCCTGATTTACTAAATCGACATATTCTATGTTAACATATGAAGTAGGAGCAAAATTATAGCTGATCTTATTAACAAAATTATAAAATTCTGATTGTAATAGATCATGAGGAATGTTGAACTTTCTTAACGACAAAATAGAGTCAAGTTCAGCAGCCCTTTGTTTTAAATTTTCTAATTTAGTTATCAATTCTTCAGTATTGGTCGTATTAGCATTCAGAGTATTTAGTTCTTTCTTTTTACTATCAATTTCCCCTTTCTGCATTACAAAACTATAAATACTACCAGCTATCACTATCAATAGAAGTAAAGCAACTAAAGCTATTGTGTTTCTAAGTTTTCGATTCATTGTTCATTCTTCTGCAATTTAAAATTCACTTTATACGCAAAAGCATTTTTCTCTCGCAAGGGTTCGTATAAAACATTTCGCAATATCGATGAGTTATAATTCTCAGCAAATTCAGTTAATACACTTCTCGAGAGTGAAAAACCATTAATTGTTAGGTTTTCGACATCGCCTGCTACAATACTTGATGTCCAGAAATTCCTTCTTCGTTCAACAAAATTTGAAACCTTTTCTAAAGCTTGACCCCATATTTCAGTACCACTCATAGCGGAATCAAGGATTGCTTGAGTATTATCAAAATTAGCTATTTTTGACTCAAGTGGTTCAATTTGAACTATTATTTCTTGATTTTTAATTTCTAAATCTTTTAATCTTTGGATTTCAGCATCAAGTGCAACTATTTCCCTATTATTAGAAAGGATTAAATAGGTAAATAAGAATGCAGCTGCAAATAAAAATGGAAGTGCAGCAAAGCTATGCCATCCAAATTGAACTAATTTCTGGTTTTCCACTATAAATCGTGGAAGAATATTTATCCCTGTTAATTCTTTCTCTTTCTCGGCATAGTATTCATAAGCAGCAGCAAGAGGAATAGAATAAGCTGAGATATCTTTTTGATCTTCTTCCTTTAATTTTGCAAAATCATAAAGATCAAATTTTAACTCAGTAACATTTGCTTCCGGGAAAGTTCCATAAAATGATAAAACTAAGTTTTCTGAACGATCATCCCCACAAAGCACAACATTATCAAGTCGTGGTATACCTCCATTTTCCATTTCTAATAAAATTTTGGAGAAGTATACATCATAGGTATTCAAATTGGATGTACCAATATCTAGAGTTGCACCTATATGACTTAAGTTTTGACCTTCAAGAAATATTAATTTACTATGTTCTTTACCGATGTAGATTATAAGTGTATAATCTTCAGCAAAAAACTTAGTTGTTCTTGAGACATAATTTGCTAATGCAACTTCCGCATTTTTGATCGAATTAATCTTGTAATAACGTTTCCCATTATAACCAGCTACAGAATTAACAAGATTAACACAAGAAATTTCTTTATCTACAAAAACACATAGATAAGTATTATTATCAAGATTAACACAGTCAATGTTATCTCTCGATACTACAATACCTTTTGTTGCTTGAATGTCTTTAACTATATTATCGAGAAGTTTACTTTTATTTTTCTCTTCTGCACCTTCATAAATATGAAAATTAACATTCGGATCAGTAACAACTGGTATAAATTGAGCTTGATTCAAATTAATGTTAGCTAATGATGCAGCAATTAATTCTACATCAGTGGCATTAACATTTTTTTTAGATTGAGAAATTTCTCCACCACTATCAAGCGAATCAAAAGAAAGTCCCTCAGCACTATAATCTTCTTTACTTAAATCAGCTAATTGCTCTGGACTATCCTCTAATTCATGCTCAGTTTGTTGTACCGTAAATGTACTGTGTACATGGATTTTTTCTTTCTCTTTGGAAATTGCAGATATTTTTAATTCATTGCCTTCGCAATATATACAAACAAGAGGCTTCATATTTTATGATCCCTTGAGTAATTGTAACATTCTTGTTTTATTATTCGCATAACTAAGTGCCGTTTCTCTTGTAATTTTTCCATCTTTCATAAGTCTTAACAAATCCTGTTCCATCGTAATCATTCCCTGTGGACCACCCTGAACGATCATCATATAGATTTCACTAGTATTATTGTTTTTTATTGCTGCTTTTACGCTTGGAGTAACAATTAACACCTCTTTAGCTAATGTTCTTCTCTTATCTACTGTAGGAATAAGCTTTTGTGACACCACAGTAACTAGAACATCAGCAAGTCGATTTCTTACCCTTTCCTGCTCAACAGGATTAACTTCAGCGATAATTCTATCAATTGACTCGGTTGCTGATGATGTATGAAGCGTAGAAAATACTTTATGACCGGTATCAGTTACCTCTAAAGCAGCCATAATCGTTTCAGGATCTCTCATTTCCCCAATAACAATAATATCCGGGTCTTGCCTAAGAGCCTGAACAACCCCTTCTTGGAAAGACAAAACATCTTTTCCTACTTCTCTATGCCTAACTATTGATTTATTTGATTTATGAACATATTCTACTGGTGATGAGACAACAATTATATGCACAGCCTCACTTTTATTATGAGAATCAATAAAAGTATCTAATGTTGTAGATTTACCCGACCCAGTAATTCCTGTAACAAGAGATAAACCAAATTTAATATATTTATGGCTCATCATTTTAACAGCATTAGGGTGGAATCCAAGGGAGTCCAAAGGAAAAACTTTGGCTGAAATTGATCTCATATTCAATGCAATAGTATCAAGGTCAAAATATGAATCTGCTCTAAAACGAACATCTTCATTAATTACATCATAATGAAAGGTATAACTAAAATCTAAATTTCTTGCAATTAGCAAATGCTTAACCTGACTAGTTGCCATTAAACTAAGAATCAAAATTGCTGATTCCATATTATTAAATTTTGGTAGTTCCTCTACGCGGGCTTTTTCACCATGAATTCTAAACCAAACATAATCATCTGTACCGTATCCTCCAATTTCAACGTCAGATGCCTCTTTTTCAATCATTAATGTTAGGATATAATTAGCAAGCTTATGGAGAATTACTTTGTGTTCGCCAGGCATTTCCTGAACTAATTCAGCAATAAAACCAATTTTTTCGGGGCCAATGATTGTTTTCGGTATCTTTTGAACATACTGAGCTAAAATTATTTTTGCTTCTGTCACAGAAAATTCCTAATATGAGAAAAAATAATACAATTGCTAAATTGAATTTACAAAAAAAAAATCAAAAAGTTAAAAAATTTTACTCATCCATGGTTCCGGCAAGCACTTCTTGCAATGAAGTTAAACCTAATTTGACTTTTTCAAGCCCAGAATCTCTTAATGATAAAGATCCATCCTTTTTCGATTGAACTCTTACGGCATCTTCATCAATTTCCTCACCGGATCTTACAATTAATTCTCTAATATCTTTGGTAAAGTATAAAGCTTCGTGAATTGCCATTCTACCTTTATAACCAGTTTTATTACACTTCTCACAACCTCCAGCTTCATAAATCTCATAATTAGACCATTCATCAACATCTATTCCAGCTCGCGAGGCAACATTCTCGTTTAATGTTTCAACTCTTTTTTTGCAGTTATTACATAATGTTCTAATTAGCCGCTGTGCAACTATTATATTGATTGCATAAGCAAGAAGGAATGGTTCAACTCCCATTTTATATAAACGTGCAACTGCACTTGGTGCATCGTTAGTATGAAGAGTTGAAAAAGTTAAGTGACCGGTATTAGCTAATTTAATAGCTGTTTCAGCAGTCTCCTTATCTCGCATCTCACCAACAAGTACAATATCCGGATCATGCCTCAATATTGATCTAATTGCCTGTTCAAAATTCATTCGGTAACCAATCTTTAACTGACGCGCTCCTTCAATCACATATTCAACCGGATCCTCAACTGTAAGTACATTCTTAGTTGGATCAATCACCTGATAAAGTGCAGCTACTAGAGTTGTACTTTTACCACTACCCGTTGGACCTGTTAGGATCACCATTCCTTGGGGTTGACTAATTGCCTTTTGGAAAGCATCATTAGCATATCCAACAAGACCTAATTTACTTAGGTCTTTAATAACTTTTCTATCGTCAAGAATTCTTATTACTATAGTTTCAAATTTATTTTTTAACTCTGTACCAACCATCGGCAGCACAGAAACTCTATATCTAATTATCTGGTTATCAATTGGCCTCTGAATAAATCCGTCCTGGGCTCTTTCCCTCTCAAATCTGTCAAGTCCTTTAGCTCTATCTTTCACAACTGCCATTACTGCTTCAGGCAGAACATTATCTTGTGCATGCCAAAGGGATAGCCTACCATCAATTCTGAAATGGATTTCAGTACGTTTTCCACTTTTAGGAACTACATGAATATCACTTGCTCCTTTTCTAACTCCCTCAACAAGAGCAGCTTCAATAAGATTAACTAAAGCACTTTTATTAATCTCAGCATCTAATTCATCTTCATCAACATTTGCATCATCTGTATCCATTGCAATCTCTTCATCTGATTCCTCAATCATTTTTAAAAATTCATTCTGAGGAGGTGCAATTATTTCAATAAGATGATCATAATCTTTCTTTTTTAAATAATTCACTTCAAATTTTTTGAAGCCAAGACTATAAGCTAGTTTCGTGATTGCTTTGTCGGTAGGATCTATTGTACCTAAAACAATTTTATCTCGCAATTTATCATAACTGTAAGGAAGGATTTTATGATATACCAATTGATCACGTATTTCATCACCTTTCCAGTTAAGAAGTCTTTTTATCTCTTCTATTCTATTTTGAGATAGTTCATCAACATTGATATTCAATTCCTGGAAGGCGTAAAGTACCGCAACCTCTCTAAAAATAGTATCATGATCAAACCTAAGTTCTTGAACAAGAATTTGCGCTAGATTTCTTTTTTTCTTTGATTGATCATCTTGTTTAATTTCTAATGCTCTTTCGAGCACATCATCATCAATTATTCCTTTTTTTAGAAGTAGATATCCTATTTTATCAGTTACTTCGAGCTGGGAATCTAACATATTATTTTCCTAACCTTATTTCGCTATTGGATTAGATGGATTAATTGTTGCTGTTTCCGCAGAAACTAA
>JBDLIN010000166.1:0-8492 GCA_039714835.1 Bacteroidota bacterium
GCGGTAGGCAGGGCAGGAAGGTCTGTTTGATCAGTGTCCTATCCCCTTCTATTCATTCTATAAACGTGACTTCGCATCTCAGGATTGGGTTCTTTTTATGTTTATTTGTATTTTTGTCCCGATTAAAATAATTTTTTGAGGAAATAATCAATATGACAAAAAACGATCTTGCCAAAGAAATTTACAACACAGCTCATATTACTGGAGAATTCCTACTTAGATCCGGTAAAATCTCTAACGAATATTTTGATAAATATAAATTTGAATCAGATCCCGTTCTATTGGATGCGATTGCTTCGTATTTGGTAAATTTAATCCCCAATGAAACTGAAATACTTGCCGGATTAGAGATGGGAGGAATTCCTCTTGCATCAGCAATTTCTTTAAAAAACCAAATTCCAACTGTGTTTGTTAGAAAAAAAGCAAAAGAATATGGGACACGGAAATTGGCTGAAGGTCCAGATTTTGCTGGTAAAAAAGTCTGTATAGTCGAGGATGTTGTAACAACTGGCGGACAGATAATAGAAAGTGCAAATGAATTGAGAAAATTAGGTGCTGAAATTGACTCAGTAATTTGCGTTATTGTTCGTGAGGAAAAAGCATTTGAAAATTTAGGTTCGGCCAATTTAAATTTGATTCCATTATTTTCAATGAAAGAAATTAAAGAGATAGTTGGAGTTTCAGAATAGTAATAACAAAATAATATTAATTATCTATCATTTTTCAATTTTAATAAATATTTTTCAGAAGGATTATGATAAATATTGATGCGAAAATAAAAGAGCTAAAGAAACTTATCAGAAACAATGATTATTCTGATGCTCGAATACTCTGTGAACGATTAGTCCGAGATAATCAATTGCATACAGAATTAAACTTCCTCCTTGGTTTAATTTATAGTAAACTTAATCTTAAAAAAAGAGCACAAGAACTTCTTGAGAATACTATCTATCTTGATCCAAATTTTTATGATGCCTTAGTTGAACTTTCTTTATTATATGAAAAAATTGGGATGCATAATAAAGCATCTAATTTTCGGGAAAGAGCTTTCAGAATCTCACACAAAATTACTGAGTGATTTTTAATATAAGTGGGTATAAACATTGAGCTTTTTATTCCTAAAGAAAAACTTAAGGAGTTACTGACTCTCAATTAATTAAATCATTAGACATTTATCATGAATCCTAGAAAAGAATATTACGCCCCAATGCATACTGCGGAACACATTCTTAACCAGGCTATGGTTAGAAAATTTGGAATTGATCGTTCCTTTTCGAATCACATTGAAAGAAGAAAATCAAAATGCGACTACCACTTTGATAAAGACCTTGCAATTGATGAAGTGAATGAACTTGAAGAAGATGTAAATCAAATCATTCAAAAAAATCTACCCGTGTCAGAAGAATTTGTAAATTTAAATGAAGCAGAATCTTCTTTCAACATTTCAAGATTACCCGATGATACTGGTGACGTAATTAGAATAATTAAGGTTGGGGATTATGATTCATGTCCATGTTCAGGTAATCATGTTACTAACACACATGAAATTGGGAAATTTAAAATTATTTCAACATCTTATAACGATAAAGTTTTGAGAATAAGATTTAAATTAATAAGTAACAATTAATTTTAGAAAACCAAATTGAATTATTGGTAAAAATCTTTATTCTAACACAAATTTCTTTTACATTGTGCATAGAATGTTTATTTTTAGTACTTATTATTTACATTTAAGAAATATTTAATAATCCAAAAATCAGCCGGGTAACCATATGGCTATTACTATAAAAATTGAAACTTTGAATAATTTCAATGAGCTAATTAATATTGCAGCAAAAGGTGAAGATAGCTTTCCTGATAGTTTATGCAATTTTCTTGTAAATGAGTTTGAATATCAAGCTATTGTTCTATTTGAATTACTAGAATCAAATGGATTCAAGGTTATTGGTAAATCATTAAACGCTCGTAAAAATTATCTGCACGGATCAGAATTTAGCTGTTCTAATTGCAAGCTAATTAATAATCCAAACGATTTCTCATTTAATCATGATTCAAACTGTGAGCTTCAGATTTCCGAGTTTGTAATTTATGAAAGCTGCGTTTCATTCAATATTAAACTTGGAGAACGTGGATTTCTAAAAGTAGCAAAGAAAACCCCTTTTGATCAAAATGATATTGATATCCTCACCAATGTAACAAAATACATAAGCAATCTCCTTCCAATCTGGTATGCATCACGTGGGCAATCAAAGACAAGTACATCTGAAACTTTTGGAAGCACAGTTTTACAAATTGAGAACGATCTTCGATCGCATGCAAATTCAATACTCGGTTCTACATCAATCCTTTCAGAAGATAACTTATCAGTTTCCCAGGCAAAGTATGTTTCTTCCATTAAGCAGGATGCTCAACAACTCGTTACGAATTTGAAAGATGCTATCGAATTAGCAAAAATTGAAAGTGAGTCCCCCACTTATTCAAAAAATATAAATTTAAAAACGCTTGTTGAACAAGTATCAGGTCATGTTAAAAGTTTGCAAACAGCTGATAATCCTATTATTGAATTTGAAATAGACAATGACATTCCCGATAGATGCAATTTAGATGATATTAAATTAAAATATATCTTAAATAATCTGTTGCTTTTTTCTACTGCTACTTCTGGAAACCATTCCTCATTGATGAAAATTAATTTATTATCATCAGACAAGATGCAAGTTATTATAATTAGTAATAATTCAACATTAAACAGTGAACATATACCAACACTTTTTAAACCATTTACAATTAATAAAATACCTCAGCTATCCGGCAAAGGAATTACTGGATTAAGTCTTACACTTTCACAGAGATATGTATCATTTTTAGGCGGTGAAATTAATGTTAAAGAGAATTCTGAAAACGGAATAACATTTAATCTGACTATAACAGGTGATTTTCATAAAATTACTAATCAAATAGATTTTTCAAAACTCCCAAAACCAACAAAAGAACGAAACAGCATTCTCGTAATTGAAGATGATTATGCAACATCAAAATTGTTGAGTAATTATTTGAACAAATGGGGATACAAACCAACAATAGTCAGTACTGAAGAGCAAGTTTTTTCTCAAATAGAAAAGGAAAAATTCCTTTCAGTTATTTTAGATATTGAAATTCCAACTATTAATGGTTTGCAGTTACTTAATAAAATTCGAAGTCATGAAAATGCAAAAAATGTTCCGGTAATTATATGCTCAGTTGAACCTGATGAGCAAAAAGCTTATATGATGGGAGCAGTTGAATACTTTGTTAAACCAATAAATTATAATTATTTGGTTGAAGTCCTTACTAGCTACAAACTTCGAAAAAATTCAAACATTCTTTGTGTGGATGACGACCTTCCGACACTGAATTTAATAAAGCAGGCAATTGAAACTGCTGGTTTTATAGCTGTAGCAGAAAACGTTTCAGCCGATGTGATGGATAAAATCAAAGATATGCAGATTGACCTTGCTATCATTGACTTAGATATGCCACAGCCAAATGGTTTTGAATTAATTAAATTGATTAAATCTGAACCAAACTTCTCCAAACTTCCGATAATTATTTATACTGGGAAAGAGAATTTTGACGAAGATCTAAAAAATATTGATGGGCTGTTTGAAGACTTGCTCCAGAAACAGAGCGTGAATATTGAGGATCTATCTGAGACTATCAATGCAATGATCAATAGATATGAAACTCCTTCACCTCCTGAAGTTGTTCAAGAAATATCTGATGATGAAATAAAAATTCTTTTTGCTGAGGATTATAAACACTCACAAATTATTGTAACCAGACTCTTAAAGAAAAACGGTTTTGAAAATGTTGTTGTAGTTGAAAATGGCGAAGAAGCCCTTCAGACAGCAAAGAAAGATAGGTTTGATCTGATTCTTATGGATATGCAGATGCCAATCATGAATGGTTTTGAAGCTACCGGCAAAATTAGAGAAGTGTCTGCTTATAGAGATACACCAATAATTGCACTCACTGCTTTTGCAATGAAGGGTGATAGAGAAAAATGTCTTGACGCTGGAGCAACTGATTATATTCCCAAACCCATTGACAGTAAAGAGTTTATTGAGAAGGTTAAATTCTACCTTAACGCAACGAAGTAAAATCTAGATACTGGATACTGGTTTCTTGATGCTGGATATCAATCCCATCTTTTACTTAATAAAATAATTTAATATTTTTGCGTTCAAAAAATTTGTTAAGATTATGGTTAAAGATTTTAGACTACAAAATTTTCCAATTTCCTTCTTCTCAGTAATACTTGGGTTGACTGGATTTACAGTAGCTTTTCAGAAAGTCGAAGAGATACTTCAGTTAACATTTAATATTAGTGATTTTGTTTTAATCTTCTCTGTTATAGTGTTTTTAATCCTTTCTGTAACATATTTAGTTAAATCCATTAAATATCCTTCAGTAGTGAAAGAAGAATTTAATCATCCAATAAAATTAAACTTCTTCCCAACATTTCCAATAAGCTTTATTCTTCTAAGTATAGCTTTTCTAGGGATTGATATTATTATTTCCAAATATCTTTGGTACACCGGAGTAATATTTTTATTTTTTGTTACTCTTAAAATTCTTTCCATCTGGATTGAACATGAAAAGTTTGAAATTACTCATATGTCTCCGGCTTGGTTTATTCCCCCTGTAGGCAGCATTGTTATTCCGGTTGCTGGTGTTATCCATCTCCCAAATGACATCCTATGGTTTTTCTTTAGTGTTGGAATAATGTTTTGGTTAATTCTACTAATAATATTCTTTAATAGAATTATTTTTCATCATCCATTGCCAAATAAACTTTTACCAACTCTATTTATTCTTATTGCTCCTCCAGCAATTGGTTTTATAGCATTTGTTAAACTAACTGGAGAAGTAAATGAATTTTCAAAAATCCTATATTATTTCGCTCTCTTTCTAACAATTCTTCTGTTCTCACAATTTAAAATGTTTAGGAAGATTGATTTCTTCCTTTCTTGGTGGGCATACTCTTTTCCTATCTCGGCAATAACTCTTGCATCATTTCTGATGTATCATAAAACAGAAATTATTACATTTAAAGTAATTGGATTAATTCTTTTCCTTCTCCTATCAATGTTGATATTACTTCTTTTGTACAAAACAATACAATCGATCTATCATAAAGAAATTTGTGTAGCAGAGGATTAATTATTTAAGAATTTTCCAATCATATTTTACTAACTTTGTTAATTAAATTTTAACAGTTATTCTTAATTACTAGAACTATTATGAACGATAAAACTCCAAGAGTACGATTTGCACCAAGTCCAACAGGTTACTTACATGTAGGAGGACTTAGAACAGCATTGTATAACTATTTATTCGCAAAACGAAATGGCGGGAAATTCATACTCCGAATTGAAGATACAGATCGTAACAGATTTGTTGAAGGGGCTGTTGAAAATCTGATTGATACAATAAATTGGGTTGGTCTTGATTACGATGAAGGCCCCAACAAGGACGGAGAAACCGGCCCCTATTTCCAATCAGAGCGTTTGAGTATTTATAAAAAATATGCTGACCAGCTTATTGAGCAAGGTGATGCTTACAGATGTTTCTGCACAACTGAACGTTTAAGCGCTCTTCGTGAAGAACAGCAGAAAGCAAAACTTCCTCAAGCAAAATATGACAAACATTGTCTTCATCTTTCAAAAGATGAAATCGAAAAGAATTTAAGTGAAGGCAAACCGCACATTGTTCGTCTTAATGTAAAAGAAGGTGAGAACGTTTTGATACGTGACATTGTTAGAGATGAAGTTGAATTTACTCGTGAAGTAATTGATGACCAAGTATTAATTAAAACTGACGGTTTCCCTACATACCATATGGCAAATGTTGTTGACGATTATTTGATGGGTATCACACACGTTATTCGTGGCGAAGAGTGGCTTTCATCAACTCCTAAGCATATTTTGCTTTATAATGCATTAGGATGGAAATTACCACAGTTTGCTCATCTTCCTCTTCTTCTTAATGCTGATCGTTCAAAGTTGAGTAAGCGTCAAGGTGACGTTGCAGTTGAAGATTACAAAGCAAAAGGATATTTGAAAGAAGCGTTGTTAAACTTTGTAGCATTACTTGGGTGGAGTGCTGGAGATAATGAAGAATTTTTTACAATTGATTATATGATCGAAAATTTTTCACTTGAACGCGTACACAAAGCCGGAGCTATTTTCAATATTGAAAAGCTTGATTGGCTTAATGCAGAACATTTAAGAACTAAGGATAAGTCTTTAATCCTTAATATGTTAAAAGAAGAACTTAAAGTTTCAAAATATAAGGATCTGCAGTTAAATGACGATTTCCTTCTCCTCATTATTGAAGCAATGATAGAAAGAGTATCATTTGTACGCGAATTTGTTGATAATTCTCCTTACTTTTTTGAACGTCCTTCTACTTACGATGAATCTGTTATAAAGAAACGTTGGAAAGATGATTCAGTCGAGTTGTTGCAGAAATATGTGGAAAAACTTTCTGCTTTAGAAAATCCCATCAAAGAAGATTATGAAACTGCATTAAAGCAAGTTGCTGAAGAGGCTGAGTGCGGTGCTGGAAGATTAATCCATCCAGCACGTTTAGCAACTTCTGGTGTTGGAATTGGTCCAGGAGTTTATGATCTGCTATATATTCTTGGTAAAGAGGAAGTTATTGAAAGGATTATCGAAGCATTGAAAGTAATTCCAGAGATTAAGTTAAAAATAAGTTAAAGAAGAAGCCCAATCCCTCAAAACGGGATTGGGCTTCTATATAAAGGTTATATATGAGCGAAAATAAAATGCCATCAAATTTCATAAAAGAAATAATTGATGAAGATTTAAAAGAAAAAAAATATACTTATGTCCACACACGCTTTCCACCGGAGCCTAACGGATATCTCCATATCGGGCATGCGAAATCTATTTGTTTAAATTTTGGTCTAGCTCAAGAATACAGTGGTAAAACGAATCTAAGATTTGATGATACAAATCCAACTAAAGAAGATATTGAATATGTAGAATCAATTAAAGAAGATATAAAATGGCTTGGCTTTGACTGGGAAGATCGACTTTACTTCGCTTCTGATTATTTTGATACACTATATGAATACGCTGTCAAGCTTATTCAAAAAGGGAAAGCTTACGTTGATTCTTCATCATTCGAGCAGATCAAAGAAGAACGCGGTGTACCGACAAAACCTGGAGTTGAATCAAGATACCGAAATAGACCAGTTGAGGAGAGCCTCGAGCTATTCGAAAAAATGGAAAATGGTGATTTTGAAGATGGGGAGCACGTGCTCCGCGCTAAAATTGACATGATTTCCCCTAACATGAACATGCGTGATCCCATAATGTATAGAATTCGACATGCGGAGCATCATCGTACTGGAAATAAATGGTGTATTTATCCCATGTATGATTGGGCTCATGGTCAATCTGACTCAATTGAAGGAATAACTCATTCAGTCTGTACCTTAGAATTTGAAAACCACCGCCCTCTTTACAATTGGTTTGTTGAACAATTAGAAATACATCATCCTCGTCAAATTGAATTTGCCCGCCTAAATTTAAGTTATACAATAATGAGTAAGCGAAAACTCCTTCAGCTTGTTAAAGAAGGACATGTTTCAGGATGGGATGATCCTCGAATGCCTACAATCTCAGCATTTCGACGACGTGGTTATACACCAGAATCTATTCGAAACTTTTCAGATGAAGTAGGTGTGGCAAAGCGAGATAATGTAATTGATATAGCTCGACTTGAGTATAGCCTCAGACAAGATTTAAATAAAAGAGCTATGCGTGTGATGGGCGTTTTGAATCCTATTAAGGTTGAATTAATCAATTATCCGGAAAATCAAATTGAAGAATTAGAAGCAGTAAATAATCCTGAAGATGAATCAATGGGTAAACGTAAAGTACCATTCTCTCGAGAATTATATATTGATGCTCACGATTTTCAAGAAGTTCCTCATAGAAAGTTTTTCCGTCTCTCTCCTGGAAAGGAAGTTAGATTGCGATATGCTTATATTATTAAATGTGAGGAAGTTGTTAAAGATGCAGATGGAAATATCGAAAAACTATTGTGCACGTATGATATTGATACTAAAAGCGGTTCCGGGAAAAGTGATAAAAAAGTAAAAGGGACTATTCACTGGGTATCTGCTCAACATGCTATTAATGCAGAGGTTCGTCTGTATGACAGATTATTTAATGTATCAGCTCCAGATAGTGACAAAGATGTCAGTTTTATAGAACATTTAAATCCAAATTCACTTGAAGTTCTTACACACAGTATGGTTGAACCATATCTTAAGAATGCAAAACCTGATGAGCATTACCAATTTGAACGTCTTGGATATTTCTGCGTTGATAGTAAAGATTCAACTGAAGAACATATGGTATTTAATCGAACCGTGACTCTCAGAGATTCGTGGGCTAAAATAGAAAAACGGGGCAACA
>JBDLIN010000167.1:0-8464 GCA_039714835.1 Bacteroidota bacterium
TCTCTCTTCCAACAATGGGGAAGTGATGAGATTTATTATTCGGGCTGGACTATGCAGCAATATTTTCTTGGAATGCAGTTAACTCATTATAATAAACTTCCTTCTGATAGAAGAAATTATACTTACAATATTGGTTTAGGTACAGGTACTGAAAAAACTGGTGAGATTCTTTCTTATTCTCCTTCAAATCCTTTGTTAAAATCTGGTGATAATGTTTTTCTTCGATTATCAACTTCAGTATTTGATCCTGATATGTTCTTAGATTTTGAAGGAATGGTTACTATGAATAGTTTTGAGAAAGATCACTATGATCTTGATAGTGTAACAAATTTTTATTCAATAAGAAATTATTTTAGTTTGAAATTTAGAAGCATTAAAATGTTTGATATTGGAGACCTTGGACAGTTTGAAGCAGCTATTGGTTTATCGACATACGATATGAATCAATACCAGTATAATCCAGCATTAAGTGAAATTATTGACTTAATTGATTATAAAGCATTTTTGAGAAGATTTAATAATACAGTAAACTTTGAATTTGGAGTTTCTAAAGTAGGTGGTCTTCTACAGCATCAATTATTATTATTTGCTGGAATAAGTCCAGATAAATATGGTTTCTACGGTGCAAAAATAAAATTTATGATAAGTGATACTTTCGGAATTGATGTGAGATTCTCACAAGCTTTTGGATTAGAAACAGCTAAATATTGGCAACCATGGCGTGATGATTCCTATATAGTTTTCTCACCAGTACTGCGAATAAATTATTAGCATAGTACATATTACGAGAAGTATTGACTCTCAAACATGCATTATAAAAACAATGCAATTACGATTATATTATAATATTATTTTAACCAGGCCCTTTTTTTATCTATTTCTAATAATATTTTATTTCTATTAAATATTGAGATTTAATCAATCTTTAGGCATTTTTATACACCTCATTATATTTATATAGAACTTAGATAATACGAATGAATTACAGTAAAAAAACAAAGGATGAACTTGTTCAAGAAATTAAAAAACTTGAAAGTATTATCTCGAAGTTTAATACAGATAGTGATGCTAACCAAAAACAAAATGAAAGTAGCAAAAGAGAACTAAATGGTGCTCTCTATAACTTGATCTTCAATCAGCCATTTCTGGGGATAGTTTATTTTGATGAAGAACGTACAATCATCGATTGTAATGATCAATTTGTTGTGATGATCGGTACTCCTCGTGAAGAGATACTTGGTAGAAATATTATTAATTTTTTTGATAATCAAGAAATGCTGTTATCCATAAAAGATGCTTTTACAGAAAAGATATCTCTCTTTGAAGGAGGATACTATAGTAATTTTCATAGTAAGGAAAAGTTTGTAAAGGTATTCTTTAATAGTTATAAGGACGAGGAAAACGGTGTTGTTTTAGGTACTGGTTTTTTTGAAGACATTACAGAAAAACGAGAAGCAGAAAAAGATGTTGAGCTACTTGCCAATTCAATTCAAAATATTAGTGAATGTGTTATTATTACAGATCCTCAAAATAATATACTATATGTGAATAAAGCATTTGAAGATGTCTATGGTTATCCACTGAAAGAGGTTCTTGGAAAATCATTTGGAATTTTGCGGTCACTTAATAATCCAAAAAAAATTAATGATGAGGTTTATAAGTCAATCACACCCAAAATCTGGCAGGGAGAACTTTTCAACTTAAAAAAAGATGGTACTGAATTTCCAGTGTTTTTATCAACAGCATTAGTTAAAAATGCTAAGGGCGAAACTTATGCACGTATCGGAGTTGTAAGAGATATTTCACAAAGAAAAAAAGTTGAAAAAGAATTAATAGAAGCCAAACTTAAGGCGGAACAATCTGATAAATTAAAATCGGAATTCCTTGCACAGATGTCACACGAAATAAGAACACCGATAAATGTAATTCTAAACATTGCGAATATGATTTTGGAAGATCATTATTTTGATGCAGACGAAGATACAAAAGCCACTTTCTCGATTCTTGATTCTGCCGGGAAGCGAATAACTCGAACGATTGATCTAATTCTTAATATGGCAGAGGTTCAAGTTGGTGCTTATGATTACACACCTCGACGTTTTGATCTCTTTTCAGATATGTATAATATGTACTATAGAGAGTTTTCTAAAGTTTCTGAAGAGAAAGGAATTGATTTTAAATGGTCAAAAACTACTGATAATGCTTTAGTTACTGCTGATGTCTATTCTGTTTCACAAATATTTTCTAATTTGTTATATAATGCAGTCAAGTTTACAAACATCGGCGAAGTGAATGTACTATTTTCAAGGAACAGTAAAGGAAACTTAATAGTTCAATTTATTGATACAGGTATAGGAATTGAACAAGATTTTCTCCCGCATGTTTTTGAAATATTTACGCAAGAAGATCGAGGACACACAAGGCAATTTGAAGGTAATGGACTTGGTTTGGCATTAGTTAAAAGTTATTGCGAATTAAATAAAGTTAATATTAAAATTGAAAGTCAGAAAAGCGAGGGCACATCTGTTACATTAGTTTTCCCTAAAACTAAGTAGGGAGATATGTACCCAATGAATACAATTCAAAGCAATACCGTACATTCAAATGAATCCTAATAACTTAGTCAGCACGTTCAAAGATGATATCATTTACCTGTTTTTTGAGGGAATGAAATCGGTTCACCCAAATCTACTCATTGACAGTAATTTTATATTGGAAAAGAATAAAATTATTATTTCTAATATCGAAGGAAACTCTAAAAAATATTATTTAGAAAACTATGAAAATTAATGCAGATAGATATGAAAATATGATATATAGAAGATGCGGAAAAAGTGGTATTCAATTACCCGTTATATCTCTGGGATTATGGCATAACTTCGGGGATGTGGATGATTTTGAGGAAGCCAGAAAAATGATTTTCAGATCATTTGATTTGGGGATTACACACTTCGATCTTGCGAATAATTATGGGCCATCACCAGGAAGTGCAGAAAGAAATTTTGGGAAGATACTTAAAGAAGACCTATACAATCATCGGGATGAATTAATAATTTCCAGCAAGGCCGGATATTTGATGTGGGAAGGACCTTATGGTGAGTGGGGTTCACGAAAACATTTGATTGCAAGTTTAGACCAAAGTCTAAAGCGACTTCAACTAGATTATGTTGATATATTTTATCATCATAGACCTGATCCTGAAACACCAATTGAAGAAACAATGCTAACTCTTGATCACATAGTCAGACAAGGCAAAGCTTTGTATGTTGGTCTATCAAATTATGATCATGTGCAAACTGAAGAAGCTGTAAAAATTCTAAATCAACTTGGTACACCAATTATTATCCATCAACCAAAATATAATATGTTCAATAGATGGATTGAACCGGACTTGCTGAATGTATTAGAAAAAAAAGGAATTGGCTGCATTTCATTTTCTCCTTTAGCTCAAGGAGTTTTATCAGAAAAATATCTTGATGGAATTCCTGATACATCGCGTGCAGCAAAAGAGAATGGTTTTCTTAAACCGGAAGCAATAACCAATGAAATAATTACTCAAGTTAAAAAACTAGGTGCAATTGCAGAGCAAAGAAATCAAACACTCACACAACTTGCATTAGCATGGAATCTTAGAGATAATGCTATGACCTCTGCATTAATAGGTGCAAGCAATGTTGATCAAATTGAAGAAAATGTAAGATGTATAAATAATTTAAATTTTACTGAAGAAGAACTTAAAACAATAGATGAAATTTTAGACAAAAGTTAATAACTGAAAGAGCAAATAAATGAAAACAAAAATGAAGATATTAGTGACCGGCGGAACAGGGTACATTGGTAGCCATACGGTTTTACAACTGCTTGAGTCGGATTATGAAGTCATTGTTCTGGATAATTTAAGTAATAGTAAGTTAGAGTCACTTAGAAGAATGGAAAAACTTGCTAGCAAGGAAATTAAATTTTATAAGGTAGACTTATTAGATTATGAAAAAGTTGAAGAAGTTTTTCAAAAAGAGGAAATCGATGCTGTAATACATTTTGCAGGATTAAAAGCTGTTGGTGAGTCTGTTGAAATCCCGTTACGTTACTATCAAAACAATATAACCGGTACGATAAATCTCTGCGAGATAATGAAAGATCATAATGTAAAAAAAATTGTCTTTAGTTCTTCGGCTACTGTATATGGTGATCCCCACAAGGTTCCTATAACTGAAGATTTTCCTCTTCATGCGACAAATCCTTACGGTAGAACTAAGCTGATGATTGAAGAAATATTGGGTGATCTTTATGCAGCGGATAACAGTTGGGATATAGCAATACTTCGTTACTTTAATCCTGTAGGTTCACATAAAAGTGGAGATATCGGAGAGGATCCTAATGGTATTCCAAATAATCTAATGCCATTTATTTCACAAGTTGCGGTTGGCAAACGTGATGAACTTACTGTCTTTGGAAAAGACTATCCAACAGAAGATGGTACCGGGGTAAGAGATTACATTCATGTTATTGATCTTGCAGATGGGCACTTAAAAGCATTGGAAAAATTGACTCATAATCCTGGTTGTGTTGTATACAATCTTGGAACTGGAAATGGCTATTCTGTCCTTGATATGGTAAAAGCCTTTGAAAAGGCTTCGGGTAAGAATGTCCCATATAAAATTACTGATCGAAGAGCTGGAGATATTGCGGTTTGTTTCGCTGATCCGACATTAGCAGAAAAAGAACTTCATTGGAAAGCTATGCGAGATGTAGAGGAAATGTGTGAAGATGTATGGCGCTGGCAGTCAAAGAATCCAAATGGGTTTGAAGAATAATTAAAGAAAAGGATTTAATGAAAGTACTATTTATTGGTGGTACCGGAGTAATCAGCACTGCTGTATCACAACTTGCTGTTGAAAAAGGTATAGAGCTTTACATATTCAATCGAGGTATTAGTAAAGAATTATTCCCAATTGAAGCTACGTTTATTAAAGGAGATATAAATGATTTAGCGTCAGCTAAATCATTATTAGGCGAGCATGAGTTCGATGTTGTTGTAGATTGGATTGCATTTACACCCAATGATATTAAAAGAGATATTGAATTATTCAAAGGTAGAACTAAGCAATTCGTCTTTATTAGTTCAGCATCAGTGTATCAGAAGCCGTTGGAACATTATTTAATAACTGAATCTACACCGGCTTCAAATCCTTTTTGGGATTATGCTGCAAATAAAATTCTTTGTGAAGAATTATTAAAAAAGGAATATTCTAAAAGCGGATTTCCATATACAATTGTTCGTCCTTCATTTACATATGGAGTTACACGAATTCCTGCAATTGTAACAAATAACAATATGCCAATGACTTTGATTGATAGAATGCGAAAAGGGAAAAAGGTTATCGTACCAGGAGATGGCTCATCCCTTTGGATTATGACACACAATACAGATTTTGCCAAAGGTTTTGTTGGTCTTGTAGGAAATGAAAATGCAATAGGGGAGGTATTCCACATCACTTCTGATGAAGTTTTAACTTGGGACCAAATAATTAATACAATTGGAGAAGTTGCTGGAGCAGAGCTAAATATCGTCCACATCCCTACAGACTTAATAAATCATTATGCCCCCAACATTGGTGAGGGATTATTAGGAGATAAATCAACGAGTGTTGTATTCGATAACTCAAAAATTAAAAAGTTTGTGCCAGACTTTGATTGTACTGTAAGTTATAAAAAGGGTATTACTCGATCTTTGAGATGGTTAGAAAATCATGAAGAATATTGCGGCATTGATCATGAGACCAATGCCATAGTTGATAATATTATTTTGAAGTATGAATCAGCGTTCGATTGACTAATATTTACTTATCATCAAAAGCTGCATCAAAAGCGATATTAGAAGGCTCAAAATTTATATCTTTCACAAATTGCAAAGCTTCTCTTGCTCCGTATTCACGCTCCATACCACTATCTTCCCATTCTACAGAAAGAGGTCCTTTATAGTCAATATGATTCAAAGCTCTGATGATTTCCTCAAAGTCAACATCACCATGTCCAAGGGATCTAAAATCCCAACCGCGTTCTTTGTGGCCAAAATCTAAATGTGATGATAGAATACCACTT
Organism: Bacteroidota bacterium; assembly: GCA_039714835.1. GTDB lineage: Bacteria > Bacteroidota > Ignavibacteria > Ignavibacteriales > Melioribacteraceae > SZUA-22. Next base: position 6,103 of record JBDLIN010000167.1, read on the forward strand.
TTACCATTAAGTTGAACAGCAGCATCTTTCATATGTACATGATAAATTCTGTCAGAAAACTCATGAATAAACATTGACGGCTCCATCATTTGCCATTGTAAATGACTTGGATCGAAATTGAAACCAAATGCTTTTCTTCTATTAACAGCTTCAATAGCTCTTTGAGCAGTTACAATGTCGAAGGCAATTTCTGTTGGATGAACCTCAAGTGCAAATTTCACACCGCACTCATCATATACATCTAATATTGGATTCCACATCTCAGCAAAATATTTGAATCCCTCTTCTATAGTTTCTGGAGATACGGGAGGGAAACTATATAACATATGCCAAATGGAAGATCCTGTAAATCCATTAACAACATCAATACCCAGATTTTTAGCAGCTCTAGCGCTGTTCTTCATAGCTTCTACTGCCCATGTACGTTTCTTCTCTGCATCACCAGCACATTCTACAGGAGCAAAAGCATCAGAGCGATTGTCATTATTCGGATCACAGACTAATTGACCAGCAAGATGATTACTGATTGCAAAAAGTTTAAGTCCATGTTTATCTAAAATCTCTAATTGTTGTTCACAATAACCTTTATTTGTAGCAGCACGTTCAACATCCATATGATCACCCCAGCAGGCAAGTTCTAAACCATCATATCCCCAACTCGCCGTTTTTTCAGCTAAAACTTTCAAAGGAAGGTCTGCCCACTGTCCGGTGCATAGTGTAATTGGTCTACCCATTTTTCATTCCTTTTAATTATTTAAATAGAAGTCCATTTTTCATCACTTGATACATTCTTGATCACTGCATCAATAAATTTCATGCCTCTAACACCATCATTAACATTGGGGAAATCGAGAATCAGTTCGCCGGGTGTTTCGTTAGCATCAAGCGTATTTATAGTATCAGCAAAGTTATTATAAATATTAGCAATTGATTCTAGCATAGCTTCCGGATGTCCAGATGGTAAGCGGGTTCCCCGTGCAGCAGCTTGACTATAATTATTTACATAATCATTACCTCGTTTCCAAGTTTGCATTGGATTATCACCATCCTTAACATATAAAAAATTTGGTTCCTCCTGATGCCATTCAAGACTTTTCTTTGTCCCATATATCCAGATAGCAAGATTATTTTCTTCTCCAACAGATATCTGGCTACAAAATAAAACACCTTTTGCACCATTGTTAAATCTGAGTAAAACATTTGCATCATCATCAACAGGACGACCATCAACAAATGATGTTATATCAGCACACAGTTCAGTTATTCTAAGTCCAGTAAAATACTCAGCAAGATTTGCTGCATGAATACCAATATCGCCAATACTGCCGCCAGCTCCGGTTTGTTTAGGATCGGTTCTCCATGTTGCCTGCATCTGACCAGTTTTCTCAAGTGGTGTTGAAAGCCAGCCTTGCGGATACTGAACAACAACTTTTCGAATATCTCCAAGTTCACCATTTTTAATTAAATCTTTTCCGAGCTTCGCTATTGGATAACCAGTGTATGTATGCATTAATCCAAAGACTTTCCCTGTCTCCTTCACAAGAGATTCTAGTTCCAGTGCTTCTTCGACACTTATTGTCATTGGTTTTTCACACATTACATGAAAGCCGGCTTTAAGAAAATCACGCGCCATTGGAAAATGCCAATTATTTGGAGTTGTGATCGAAACAAAGTTGATTCTATCTTCATCACTTAGTAATAGTTCTCCTTCAATCATTTGAAGATAATCATCATACACTCTACTAGGATCTAGATTTAACTCTTCTCCAGTTTGCTTGGATTTTTCAGGGTCAATATCAAATGCACCTGCAACAATTTCAATGTTACCGTCAATTCTAGCTGCTTTACGATGAACATCACCAATAAAGGCGCCTGGTCCACCGCCAAGCATTCCCATTTTAAGTTTACGTCCCATTTTTATACTCTAATTTTATTTTTAATTAAACTTTATTTAGTCATGTCTTATCTATTCATTAGTATCAGATTCATGAGAGATTACTTCAGCTTTATATCCTCCCTGCTTTCTATCTCTATAATACAAAAATCCGAATATCACTATTAGTATTAGCGAAAATGGAGCAACTTTACGAAAAGATATTTTGCCTCCGTGATTTTCCGCAGGACCTAATATTTTTTTTGCTTCTATTGAAGCATCTGAATTTGGTGCTACTGCTAAAGCACTACGTATTGCATTTGCCGTTTTATATTTAGGCAAGGTACCATAAGTGTTGACCGAATCAAGGACCTCTTGAGCGGCTGCAATTGCATTATCATAATCATCAGCAGTTTTTGTCCCCTTTTCTTCTTTCAGTTGAGGGAAAGTGTGCACTATCTTTTCAAGAACAACTGTGGTTTCCGTCAC
>JBDLIN010000168.1:0-8456 GCA_039714835.1 Bacteroidota bacterium
TAATTTTATCATTATAAGTATATGAGGGAGAGGTCAATATATACTAATTAAATTGAAGAAGAAACTCTACTTCGATATAACAAATTTATATTTACCTGAATTTACAGTATAATGAACATAACCTTCGGTTGACCCTATAAATTTAATTCCATTGCTATTACTAGCCAATATTTCACCATCGTAGATTTTCGATTCAGTTTCTGATGGGAGGTAAAGATCAGCAGTTACGTTAGCTGGGATTTCAACGTTAACTCTCAATTCGGAATCATTATTTTCCCAATGTATACCAACTTTTCCTCTAATAGTTTCAACAGAAGCTTTTACATGTGAAAGTGTTTCCGGGATATATGGTTTAAGGATTATCCTTTCGCAGCCAGGATAATTTTCATTAATATTAATACCTGCCAGAGTTTTATAAAAAAATGCATCAATACTGCCGGTCATAACATGGTTATGAGATTGCTTAAGAGTCCAAAATTCACACATGGTGGTATATTTCTCCACCATGTCACTCCAACTTGGGTATCCCGTTTGAGTTGCAAGGAGATAAGCTACATCTGCTCTTCCTTCCATAGTTAGCGCATCAATCATATATTTTGAACCTAATACACCAGTTGTAAGATGACCATTATTCTTATTAATTATATCATCCACCAAATTATTAAGTACTGCTTCTTTATACTTATTTGGAACAAGACCCAAATATAATGGGAATGCGTTGGCCATCTGACTTCCATCATTGTATTCCTTTTTCACCGGATTAAAAAATCTTTTATTATAGGCTTCTTTAATAATATCTGCTTTACGAGAATAGTAAACTGAGTCAGCTTCTTTTTCTAATACCCCGGCAATTTTTGAAAGGATCTCTGAATCCCAGTAATAGAAAGCTGTGGGCACAGATTCCGGTTCCCCTTCTTTCCAACCTTTTACAAGACTACCCCAATCACCAATCCAACCTTGTTTTAGAATATAATTTTCTGCAATAGAATCAAGAAAACCAAGGTAACGTTTCACAGCATCATAATTTTCAATGAGTATACTTTTGTCACCGTAATAGATATAGTATTTCCATATCAGAATGATGTAAGTACTGCTCCATTCTACTCCTTCATCCCAAATATATGGACGTGGAGAAATAATAGGTATATCACCACTAAGCTGGTCTTGGTTTTTTCGAATTCCAGTAATCCAGTTGTTATAAAATAATGACATATCAAAATTAAACATTGCTTCTTCTGCAGTTACTTGTGCATCCCCAAACCAACCAAGTCGTTCATCACGTTGCGGACAGTCAAGTGGATAACCAATCATATTACTCTTTTGTGACCAAACTGTTGCTGAATGGATCTTATTAATAGTCTCATCCCCACATTCAAATTGACCTATCAGTTTATTATCAGAATGCACAACACAACCTTGAATACTTTCTATTTCCGGTAGAGAAGGTTCAGCGGTTACTTCTACATATTTGAATCCATAAAAAGTGAACTTAGATTCATAGGTTTCAGAATCTTCCCCTTTTAAAATATAGACAGCTTCTGCTTTCGCATTTTCATTACTTGTTGTGTTAATTGTCCCATCTTCATTTATATCCTCAGCAAATTGCAGATGAAGTTTTGTTCCTCGTTTTCCACGAACAGTAATTTTTGTCCATCCAGAAAAATTTTGACCCATATCATAAATAATAATATTCGGTTTGGATTCTATTACCTTAACAGGGTCGATTAATTGAGTGACCTTAATTGCCTGCATAGTTTGAGATCGGAGTTCACCTTCTGGCGGTTCAATAATATTTACATTCTCCCAGCTAGAGTCATCAAAATCAATGGATGACCAATTAGTTATTTCTTTAGTCGCATCATAAAATTCGCCGTCATAAATACAATTATAAAAGATAGGTCCATGTTTATACTTCCAATATTTATTGGTGGTGATAACAGTGTCGCTTCCATTTTCATATTCAATATGCAATTGTAATATTGCTCTCTTGGCACCAAACCACTGCATCCTATATTCCTGCCACCATTTTTTGTATGGATTAAACCAGCCATTACCAAGATGAATTCCTAGAGCATTTTTTCCTTTCAGCAACTGAGTTGTTACATCGTATGTGTCATATAGCACTTCTTTGCTGTAGTTAGTCTTAGCAGGGGAGAGGACATGATCACCAACTTTTTCACCATTTAAAAGAAGTTCATAGTAACCTAAACCGGTAACATAAATTCGAGCATTTTTAATATTTTCCTTGCATTCAAATTCATTTCTTAAAAGTATAGAGCGTCCATCATGCTTAATAGTGTCCGAAAGGGAATATTGTTCTTTAGCATTTTTCAAAAATCCGTTAGGTAACTTAGGTTCTTGTGTTGGACTAGCACCAATCCACTCAGCAATCCATTCATCATGATGGAGTAACGCAGTTCCAAAAGATGAAATTTTACTCTTATACATCTTACTATCTTTATTCCAAATGCGCACTTGCCAAAAATATAGTGAATTACTCTCAAGCTCTGTTCCATCGTAAGAAATTTGATTTGTTGAGGATGAATTGATTCTACCGGAATCCCATAGATAGCAAGTCATATCTTCATCTTTTGAAACAATAATTTGATAAGCGGTTTGCTTTTCTCCTCTAGTATCAGATGAAATAATCCAGCTAAATCTTGGTTTCAGACGATCAACATTGATTGGAGTGGCAGCATATTCACACTTCATCTTTTCAATTCTCAGATTAGTATCATTACTGCTATGGGAATAATTGACAGAACTTATTAATCTTATAAATATTAAAAACGAGATAATTATTTTCATTGAACTAGCTTATCTTATTAACCCGAAAAAATATATTCTACTATGCTTATCTGCAATGAATATTAAAATAAAACTACAAAGACTAAAATGGTTTTTCAATTGCTAAGTCGATATTTCAATAAAAAATATGATTAGGTCTTTTGCAAATGGATTTTTGAATAGGGACAATTGTTATCAAATATCCACGCTCAAAGAGTAAATAGGAGAATAGATATATTGAATTATTCAATGGTAAACTAAGACATGTACATTGAATGGGGAAATATTTGATACTATATTTGAAGCAAGAGTTTTGACAGAGAAGAGACAAGAACATTATCCTAATATCAAACCACATAGTTCATTTAGATTTTATCTCCGGTACCGGAGGTAATACTCTCTCTGTAGATTTCGCAATAGTTCAATAAATACACAAACATATAATGTACGCTGTAAAAAGGAGTCTAAATAATGAGTAATAGTTTTGCAATAGGAGTTGATGTAGGGGGAAGTCATATCACAACATCTGTTATTAATTTAGATAAGGGAGTTATACTTGAAGATACAATAACTGAACAAGATGTTGATAATAGTGCCGAAGCAATTGAAATTATTGCACTTTGGTCCAAAACAATAAGTGACTCAATAAGTAAAAGCCAAGAAGAAGTCAAAGGAATAGGAATCGCAATGCCAGGCCCGTTTGATTATGCAAAAGGGATTAGTTTGATTAAAGGAGTTCAGAAATTTGAGAAACTATATGGCCTTAATGTAAAACAAGCATTACAGACAAAGCTGGATACAAACCTACCGATTCGTTTTATAAATGATGCATCTGCATTTGCAGTAGGAGAGGTGTTTGCTGGTTCAGGGAAAGGGTATAATAGAGTTTTAGCAATTACGCTTGGAACAGGATTTGGTTCTGCATTTACTGAAAATGGGATTCCTATTATTGAACGTGAAGATGTTCCTGAAATAGGTTGTGTGTATCATCTCCCATTTAAAGAGAGTATTGCTGATGATTATTTTTCAACAAGATGGTGTATTGGAAGATATAAAGAGTTAACAGGTAAAGAGGTTTTTGGAGTAAAGGAAATTGCTGATATTGTTGAAAAGGATAAAATGGCAAATCAAGTTTTTGAAGAATTTGGTACAAATTTAGGTGGATTTTTAGCTCCTTGGTTAAAAAAGTTTGGGGCGGAAGTATTAGTTATTGGTGGAAACATATCTAAAGCATGGCATCTTTATGAAGATAAGTTTCATAAAGAATTAGCAAACGAAGGGGTAAATGTTGTTACAGCGGTCTCTCAATTAAAAGAACATGCAGCTCTACTAGGAAGTGCTCATTTAATTGATGAAAAATATTGGGAGAATATGAAAGAAGCAGTAGCATTAATGTAAAGAACATAGCAAACAGAAATTTGAAATAACAAATGATAAAATTCAAAGAACAAATATTAACCTAAATCAAAATATCAATATCTAAAATCCATATAATAGAAGTAAGAGGAATACTTACCGCATGTTTAGCTTTTATACTATTGATGTAAACCGATAATAAAAATTTTGTTATTTTTAATTATACTTCATAACTTACACGTGTAAGTATTCTAAATTATGTAAGAACTGAAAATCATGAAAAACAAAGTACAGCTATTATTTTTTCCTATTATTTTAACTATTGTTTTTAGTTTAATTATAATGCAATCACTTTCTGCGCAGATAAAAAATGATCAACTTTTTGAAAGAGGAATTACACATTATCCTTTCAGTAATATGGATTTTAAGTCTATAGGAACTGCTGAACCTTATGAGCCAGAAATAATGGAAAAGATTGAGTTGCAAGATTTGATTTTAAAAAGTGATGCCGTTAAAACAGAAAGTATAGATATTGATGTTTATGTTCCAGCAGGGGAATATTATTCAATAGATTTTGATAAAGATAGAAAATTGATAAATTCAACAATTCCTAGATTAAATGATCTATTTTCTACCACCGTAGTTCAAGCTATTAACAAAGCACCTAAGTGGATGGAGAATGATTTAATAAATATATTTTCATTACTTAAAACAGAATTTCAGCAAAAGTGGGCAAATACAATTTTAGAAGCTCAAGATCCTTATGTTGATGAAATCGCTTTTTCTATTGCTCATTTATCTCCTCAGTATCTTCAATCATCATTTGCATATCCTGAAATGATAAAAATGAATGCAGAATTAATCTATGAAAATGATAAATATTTAGACTATGTGAGAGTAGTTGATTATGGCTCATCTCAGACTAACGAGAATTATTATTCAACGACTATTTACAAAAGGATTGAAGCGCTCGATACTTTGGAATCAGAAGTCCCACGAGATATTTATTATTGGTATGTAGTTCATCCAAAAATAACAAGTGAAATTCCAGCCTTTATCGATCCTGATGCTTTAGAATATGATACATTATATTATAGCCCACGCTGGAATAATATTACTACACCGGATAAAGGATATTTTTGGAGAGACTATTTATTTAATCATGCGGATCCTGAATATCCAAAAATGAAAGATCTATTGGGTAAATGTGATATTGTTTGGTCTAAATATAGTTCTGGAATTAAGGGGCAGGCAATACATTATCTTAACACTTGGCAGGATAGAAGTCTTGAATTTACTTCAGATCGTGAACGGCCCCATCAGCCAATACGAATTTATGCAAAACATAAAGGAAGATGTGGCGAATATTCAGATATGAGAATAGCTGCGGCACGAACTGCACTTATTCCTTGTAAAGGTGTAGCATCATATTCTACAGATCATGTATGGAATGAATTTTGGGATGAACGATGGATTCATTGGGATGGTGTTATCGATAATCCTTTACTGTATGTTAATAATTGGGGAAAGGAGTTTGGTTCTGTATTTGATATTCGAAGTGACGGTTTGATGAATTCTGTAACTTCTACTTATACAAGAGAGACTTCTAAGATTACTATATATGCATTAGATAGTTTGCGAAATCCGATGGATGGTGCAGAAATAATCCTATATGCAGTTGGATTATATAGTCCGATTGCTTTTGACAATTACGGTATAACAGATAACGAGGGTAAAGTTACTTTTATTGTTGGAGCAAACAGAGATTACTGGGCAAGTATGAAGACCCAATATGGAAGAGTTCCCAAAGACCAAGGTGAAGTAAGAGAAGTTGCTTATAATACTGTAGATGGTGAAGAATACAGAGCAAAATTAATTTTAAAAATCCCAAGATATAATCCTGAAAAAACGGGATCAGAAACTCCTCAGTTTACTGATAGTAAATATATGCTGGAAATTAATTATTTATCGCAGAAACAAATTCTTGTTGGGAAAAGTCCGTTTGATGACTTAGCAGAAAACGGTCTTATGTTTGATGAAAAAGAAAGTAACATCAATGATAATTTTATTTTATCAGAAACAGAGTATGAAAATTTTACTTCCGGTAAACCATTCACTAGTTTTGGCGCTGCTCCAAATACAAATACCAAAGTACAATTTGAATTTACTGGAGATTCAGATTGGCACTATGTTTTTAACAACAGTAATTCTGATCGGACTCTCCAGCATATAACTGCAACAGCAACCTTATATAAATATTATTCATCAGAAATTAAGTCTTTAACACTATTGCAGAATTATCCAAATCCGCTTTCTCCTCAAAAAGGTAATACAACTATTGCATATAAACTTCCTCAAAAATCTAATGTTACAATAGTAATATATGATGTTCTTGGGCGAAAGATAAAAACTTTGGTAAACGATGTTAGATATGCCAGTACCTATACTACTTCTTGGGATGGAAAGGATGTTTATGGTCAGAATGTCCCCACTGGAGTTTATTTCTACCATCTCAAAACTGATTATGATGAGGTATCGAATAAAATTTTAGTTGTAAAATAGTGTAGAATGATAATAGGATTGGAAAAAGGAATATAGATTTTAAGTGAATAGAAAAAGTAAAAATATAACAAACTTTTAACTATTTTTTTACTAAAGATAAATGATTTGTTTTATCTAGAAAGAATTGAGGTTATGACAAAAACTGTTATTAAATATTTAAATATATCCTCTATAAAAAACACTGTTTCCTTTATCTATCTATTCTTATTCTTGATTATGGAACCCAATTATTGTCAGATTATTAATAGTAGTTTTGAAACGGAAGATGGAGACTTTTCAACATTAGGTTGGAATAATTGGTCTGGGATTGCATCAAGTGATACACCACCAGAAGGTGGTAATTGGTCGTTGGAACTTCGTAGTGGTTGTGTATGGAGTAATTGTTCACATTATATCCCTGATGCAAAAGATGGCGATATATTCGAAATTAATTGTTGGGCAAAAACTACTGATTCTTATGGTGGTGGAGAAATTTTTTTCCTAAATGATCTTACATTTTATTTTAGTATCTATGATACAATATGGACAAAGATAAATGTAATTGATACTGTTGAACTTGCCGATGATCAAGATTCGCTATTCTTTTTTCTTTCTGGTGGCGGAGGATATGCTGGGATGGGTGGTGCTCGGTATGATTTGGTTTCTGTAACAAAGAAAGGAAATATTACCTCTCTAGAATTAGAAGAAGCATTACCGAGTTCTTTTAACTTATTACAAAATTACCCTAATCCATTTAATCCTAGTACAACGATAAACTATAGAATTCCACAAGAAACACACTCCTCAATCCCCTCTCGAGAGGGGAAGGAGCGAAGCGACAGGGGTGTGTTGGTAACACTGAAAGTTTATGATGTGCTGGGAAGAGAAGTTGCAACACTAGTTAGTGAAGAACAATCGTCGGGGAAATATCAGGTACGCTTTGATGCTAGTCATTTACCAACAGGAACATATTTTTATAGATTAATGTCAGGAAGTTATTCTGAAACCAAGAAATTAGTTATTTTAAAATAATGAAATGCATTTAAATGAGGAGAAAATCCAAAATGAAAAAACTAAGTCGTCGAAATTTTATTAAGAGCAGTGCTTTTGCAACTGCTGGTATTATTACAGTTCCATCTATATTGCCAGCCAATGTGTTTAGAAGCGCTTCACCAAATGATAAGATCAATATTGGTGTTATTGGCTGCGGTAGAATTGCACGCGGGCATGATATTCCAGAAACACTAAAATATGATACTGCGAGAATTGTTGCTGTCTGCGATGTAGATTCAAAACGAATGAAAGAAGGGAAAGAGTTAGTAGAAAAATTATACTTGGAGAAAACAGGCCAAAAAGATTATGTCGACGTGAAAATGTATGGAGATTTTAGAGATTTAGTAGCTGATAAAGAGATTGATGCAGTAATAGTAAGTACTCCTGATCATTGGCATGCGCTACCAGCTATTGCAGCCGCTAAAGCTGGTAAAGACGTTTACCTTCAAAAACCACTATCTCTCACAATAGAAGAGGGGCGGGCATTAAGTGATACTATTCACAGAACAGGGAGAATTCTGCAGGTTGGCAGTCAGCAGCGCTCACAAAATCCATGGCCTCAATTTCATAGAGCTTGTGAACTTGTACGTAACGGTCGCGTAGGTGATATTAAAACAATACAAGTCGGTTTACCGGGTGATCCTTCGGGAAATGAAGAACCAGAAATGCCAATCCCGGAAAATTTGAATTATGATATGTGGCTTGGTTCAACACCGAAT